>JBJMGO010000098.1:0-3350 GCA_045807825.1 Pyrinomonadaceae bacterium
CTGACCTACTACTATCCGATGTGCGCCGAGCCAAATGGCCGCACGACACTCTTCAACTACGATTGGAAGCAGCTCGCCGACGTCTGCCTGGCAGATCTCTCCCGCGCGCATCCTGACATTTACGACCTCACAACCAGGCTCGACGTCATGCGATGGGGCCATGCGATGATCAGTCCGCGACCGAATTTCATCTGGAGCGGGATTCGCGAAAAGGCGACAAAGCCGTGGCGCAAGATCCACTTGGCCCACACAGACCTCAGCGGCGTGGCGCTGTTTGAAGAAGCGTTCTATCATGGTCTGCGCGCCGCCTCCGAACTCTTGACCGCGGAGACGCAGAGACGCTGAGATATGCAGAGAACGGCAGATATCGAAACGGTTGACGTCTCTTCCTCAGCGTCTCTGCGAATCGCCGGTACAACTCCCTGGTTGTTCTCCAAACGTCTCGATCTCACCGTCTTTCTCGGCAGTGCAATTCTTTCGCTCTTGCTGCTGGCAGTAGGTTGGCGGATCGGTGTGCTCAATGGCGAGTCACCCGATTGGACGTGGATCTCGGCGGTGCTATTTATCGACGTGGCTCATGTTTGGTCGACGAGCTTTCGCGTTTACTTTGACAAAACTGAATTCAAGCGGCGGTTTTGGCTTTATCTGTTTGTTCCCGTCGCGGGTTACGCGCTGAGCGTGGCGCTTTACTCCGAGGGGGCTCTCACGTTTTGGAAGGTGCTGGCGATGCTTGCCGTCTTTCACTTTGTGCGGCAGCAGTACGGCTGGGTCGCCCTTTATCGCCGAAAAGGCGGCGAGACCTCACGTTTCACGTGGTGGGTGGATGCCGCGGCCATTTATCTCGCGAGCGCCTACCCGCTGGCATTCTGGATGACGAGTCTGCCGAGGAATTTCAATTGGTTTGTCGAAAACGATTTTTATGCCATTCCGGCGATCGTCGAGAAGGTTCTGTTTCCGATCTACACCCTGGCATTGACAGCCTACTTCACAAAATCATTTGTACTCTACATCCGCGATGGGTTTCTTAGCATTGGCAAGGACATTCTGGTCGCGACGACAGCGATCTGCTGGTATGTCGGCATCGTCGTCTTTAACTCGGATTATGCATTCACGGTCACGAACGTGATCATCCACGGCGTCCCATATTTTGCATTGATCTACGTTTACGCAAGGTGGCGGCGGGAGACGAGCGGCCGGGTGTATCGTGCGTTCTCGTCGAATTGGATCTTTTTTTTGGCTACGCTCTGGGCGATCGCGTATGTCGAGGAGCTCTTCTGGGACCGCGGCGTCTGGCACGATCACGCGTGGCTGTTTGGCGGTGGATGGGAATGGTCCGCGACGATCAAAATGCTCGTCGTCCCGCTCCTTGCGCTGCCGCAGCTGACGCATTATCTGCTCGATGGGTTTATTTGGCGCAGGCGTGGGAATCCCGATCTCAAATTCCTCTGAAGACGAGCTAGCCGCGTGTCAACTTTTGGAGCCGCTCGGCCGCGGCTTCCAAGGTCTCGTCCTTTTTACAAAAGCAGAATCGGACCATCTGGGAGCCGAGCTTCGGATCGTGATAAAACGACGAGCCGGGCACGACCGCGACACCGATCTCGCGGATGAGGTGTTTTGTAAACTCAACATCATTCTCAAAGCCAAACTCCGAGATATCGGTCATCACGTAGTACGCACCCTCAGGATAATCACACTTAAGTCCCGCATTTTGTAGGACCGGAACGATGAAGTCGCGCTTACGCTGGTATTCCTTTTGAAGATCGTCGTAATAGCTCTGGGGCAGCGACAGAGCGTACGTGCCGGCGTGTTGGAGCGGGTTGGCTGCACCGACCGTTAAGAAATCATGCACTTTTCTAATGGCAGACGTGATGTCCGGCGGAGCGATGCAGTAGCCGACACGCCAGCCGGTGACCGAGTATGTCTTTGACATCGAGTTGACGACCACCGTTCGCTCCCGCATGCCGGGCAGCGATGCCATCGAAATATGCCTGAGCTCCACGCCGTCGCGCGGATAGAGGATGTGCTCGTAGATCTCGTCCGTAAAGCATATCGCGTCAAACTCTTTGCAAAGTCCGGCGATAAACTCCAGCTCTTCACTGTCGAACACCTTGCCCGTCGGATTATTTGGATTGCAGATGATGATCGCCTTTGTCCGCTCATTAAAGGCTGCGCGAAGCTCGTCCTTATCGAAGTAGAACTGCCCTTCGCGGCGGTAGAGCGGCACGTGGCGAGGTGTTGCATCGGAAAGGATCGCATCCGGCGCGTAATTCTCGTAAAAAGGCTCAAAAACGACCACCTCCTCGCCCTCGTCCACGCAAGCCATCATTCCCGCGATCATTCCCTCTGTCGAGCCGCAAGTCACGGTGATCTCGGTCTCGGGATCGATGTCTAAGCCAAGGAACCACTTTGTTTTCGCCGCAATAGCGTCTCTGAACGATTTGACGCCCCACGTGATCGCGTACTGGTTGTGATCGGCCTCGATGGCCTCCATAGCTGTACGCTTGATGTCCTCGGGTGCAGCAAAGTCGGGAAACCCCTGGCCGAGATTCACAGCCCCGTACTTCATCGCCTCGCGTGTCATCTCGCGGATCACGGACTCGGTAAAACTGGCCGCCTTGGACGAAATGCGGCTCTTTTGTCTTCCTGCTTCAGCAAACATAGATTTCAGTGGCGCCGATGTTCTCGAACTTACAACCGGCGGCACCGACTGTCAAAGCGCCTATTTCCGGCGCTTGCGCAATGTTTTGGGGTTCGTTATTATTGGAAATTTGCTATTTGGCTCTGCAAACGCGCCTTTAGCAGCAGTAAGACTCGTGCATGGGTGGTCGAGCGGTCAAAGGCAACGGGCTGTAAACCCGTCGGATTAATTTCCTACGTAGGTTCAAATCCTACCCCATGCACCATTTACTTTTTGCGGGAGTAGCTCAGTTGGTAGAGCGTCAGCCTTCCAAGCTGAATGTCGCGAGTTCGAGTCTCGTCTCCCGCTCCAACTAGTTTGTGGGCGTTGGCATCAAACGCCTTCCGCCCAAGTAGCTCAGGGGTAGAGCGCATCCTTGGTAAGGATGAGGTCTCGGGTTCAAATCCCGATTTGGGCTCCAGTTTTTGAATAGTTTGAAGTTTGAGATCTCAGATCCGAGATCTCGAAGTGAGGAATACAGATGAGCAAAGAGAAATTCGACCGTAGCAAGCCGCACGTGAACATCGGGACTATCGGGCACGTCGACCACGGGAAGACGACCCTCACGGCGGCGATCACCAAAGTGATGTCGAAGCACAACCCGAAGATGGTGGTGCGGGCGTTCGACTCGATCGACAACGCCCCGGAGGAGAAGGCCCGCGGGATCACGATC
>JBJMGO010000099.1:0-6133 GCA_045807825.1 Pyrinomonadaceae bacterium
ATCGTGAGTGACGTCCCAGCCGTGATCCGCCCAGACCTTCGGATCGTAGAGATCGATACTCATCGGCTGTAAACGATCATCGTACGCCCGAATGGCTCCGGGTGCGGGTAAAAGCTGATACGCCGCGGGGATCGTAAAGACCGCGAATTTCGACGTGTCCTGAAAGAACGGCAGGTCGATCCGCAAACCCTTATAAACAAAGCCGTTAACGAAGGTGTTAAGAGCATTCATCGCACCTTCGTTCGGCGTGCCGATCAGGACAATACGATCGAAATAATGGGCTCCCGCCCAGGTGGGCCTTGCCGCCTTTCCTTCCGGCGGCAGCTCGGAGTCCCCGTACATCGCAGCGTAGCGCGCGATAATGCCGCCCATCGAGTGCGCGACGATGTCGAACTTTAGATCCGGCTTGCCCAACTTCTTCCGCAACGCCTCGATCTTGTGAACGAGCAGTTTCGCGTTCTCGACGTTGTCACGCCGCCAGTCATAGGCGAAAACGTAAACCGCCGCGTCACCGCCTCTGCTCGTCGGCGAGTCCCACTTCTCCTCGTGATACCCGCCGCGTGAAGCCAAGGCTTTTACAAATCCGCAATAGATATCGAATGACAACGGCCCTACCTTGATAGAGCGGATCGCGTCGGACGCCTCGAGGCTGTCGTGCATCACCGTCGGATCGGGATCGAGCGTTAGAGCGATGCGTCCGGACCTTGGCTTGAACGGATTGAACCAAATGCGTTCCTTTGTCTGTGGGTTTTTGAGCTCAGAGCCCGTTAGTCCCGGAATAAAGATCACCGGATGCTTCGCCTGCCCAAGCGCTGTGGCTGCGAGCGCGCATAACAAAGGAACCGCAAAAGCGGCCCTTCGGATCCAGATTCTCTCCCTCAAAAACGTCATTTCCTATAGCGGAACATTCGGCGTAACGGCCCCGTTGCTCTTGTCGACGAGCCACTTTTTAAAGTCACCGGGAAACGCCTTGATCGCCGACTGTATCGGCCAAGCCGCGGCGTCGCCGAGCGGGCAGAACGATTTGCCCTCGATGTTGTCGCAGATATCGAGCATCAACTGCGCGTCCTCAGGCTTTCCCTCGCCGATCGATATGCGGTTAAAGATCTTGACCAGCCAATCAGTGCCCTCGCGGCACGGCGTGCACCAGCCGCAGGACTCGTGTTTGTAAAACTCCGTGAGGTTTTTTGTCGACTCCATGATGTCGACCGTCTCGTCCATCACCATCATCCCACCCGTCCCGAGCATCGAACCGGCGGCAACGAGACCCTCGTAATCGAGCGTCACATTCTGCCCGAGTATCTGACCCGCGTTCATGATGTAAACCGATGAGCCGCCGGGAATGACGGCCTTTAACTCTTTATCCTCGCGAAGCATCCCGCCGCAGTCGTCAAAGATGAACTTCTCCATGTCCGCGTAACCCATCGGCAGCTCGTAAACGCCCGGCTTTTTGACATGCCCCGAGATCGACCAGAGCTTTGTGCCGCCCGATTTTTCGGTACCGAGATCGCGCCAAGCAATGCCGCCCATCTCGATGATCTGTGGAATGGACGTGAATGTCTCGACGTTATTCACCACCGTCGGGCAGGCGTAGAGTCCCTCGACAGCGGGAAATGGCGGCTTCATCCTCGGATGCCCCCGAAACCCTTCGAGGGAGCTGAGCAGTGCCGTCTCCTCACCGCAAATATATGCTCCCGCTCCTGTGTGCGTGTGCAGGTCGAACGAGAACTTTGACCCCATCACACCCTTGCCTAAAATTCCCGCTTCGCGTGCCTCGGCGATCGCGACATCCATGATGTCGATTAGGTAGTTGTACTCTCCGCGGGTGTAGATGTAGCCCGTATTCGATCCCAACGCGTGACCCGCAATGATCATTCCCTCGATCAGCGCGTGTGGGTCGTACTCCATCAGGTACCGGTCCTTGAACGAACCCGGTTCTGATTCGTCGGCATTGCAGACGACGTACTTCGGCTTTTCCGTGCCTTTGGGAACAAACGACCACTTCATCCCCGTAGGAAATCCGGCACCGCCGCGGCCTCTCAAAGCAGAGTCTTTGACTTCCTGAATGATCGCGTCCGAGGTCATCGCCAGCGCTGTCTCAAGCGATGCGTAACCACCGGTCTTTTTGTACACCTCGAGCGTGTGCCCGTCTTTGACGAACACCCGCTTTAGCGACAATGGCTCGCAGCCTATTGCTTTGATCTCCATTCTACTGGTTCTCGAGCCCGAGCATTCTAGCGATCACAAGGGTGTCGGTATATTGGACGAACTCGCTGATCCGCTGGTTCTTAAAGCGCCAAACGTGCGCGAACGGGGCCGTCATGCTCCTGCCGGTCTTAAGATACTTACCTGAATAAGTGCCGAGCGCTACGACCGTGTTTCCGCCATCAACGATCCGCTCCGGCTCCGCCCTGAAATCTTCCCATTCCTCCGTCAATCTCTTAAAAACGTTCTCGAGGATCGCCTCGGGTCCCACGTACGTACCTCCGTACATATAACCTTCGGCCTCGGTCCATGAGATATTCGGGTCCATAGAATTAAGAACCGCCGGAATGTTGAGCGTCGCTACATTCTCGTACAAGTTCTTAATGATCTCGCCGTTCTTGATGATCAGTTTTGGATTCTCAGCCGCCATTTCGTAGAGGACCTCTAACCCCCTGTTATTCACAATTCGCAAGGATTTGATCGACCTTCTCGACTGTAAGGTCCTCGTGATAGTCAAATCCGATCTGCATCATCGGAGCCGTCCCGCACGAGCCGAGGCACTCGACAAGCGAGACCGTAAACTCGCCGTCCTCGGTGGTCTCGCCCGGATGAATGCCGAGCTTGGAGCAGACGTGCTCCGTTATCTGCGGCTCGCCCATGATCTTGCACGACAGCGTCTTGCAGATCTGAATGTGGTGCCGCCCCACGGGCCGCAAATTGAACATCGAGTAAAACGTCGCCGTCTCCCAAATGTCCGTCACCTCGAGGTTCAAAAACTGCGCCAGGAAATTCACTCCCGGATTATCGATCCACCCACCGCGCTCACGCTGCACGACAAACAGAAGAGGTATCAAAGCCGAGCGGCTCCGCTCCGGCGGATATTTTGCAAGATGCCCGCGCATCTCCTCCATCACCGCAGGCGAAAACTCCGCGACCTCGTCCGTGACGAGCACCTTGTCCGTATATGTTGTCGGTACCGCTGCTGCCATTAGTGCGTTTCCGCCTCCAAAGCTCCGATCCGCGTCTCATGGCCATTCAATCGTTGTTCATGGTCGACGACCTTTGAGGTGACTGCGGACAGCTGTTTTGACATCGCACCTACAGTGCTCGCCAGATCTCGGACTGCAGAGGTGAGGTTTTGGATCTCAGTACCTAACGAATCGATCTTCGCCTCAAACTTATCAAGACGAAATGAATTGGTTCGTACGTCAGAGGTAAGCCCATCAAACTTCTGATTGGCTACTCCGACAAACTGGATCATCTGACCCTTGAAATCAAGCATCTCCGTCTTGAACTGTTCGTCCGAGATTTGCCCTGCCATAATCCCCTTTTCGTTACCGGTCGATCTCCCCCAACACAATATCCAAACTCCCAATGATCGCGACCACATCCGCCACCATTTCGCCCTCGCTCATGACGGGCAGTGCCTGGAGATTTACGAATGACGGACCGCGAAAATGCACACGATCTGGTTTCGCTGACCCATTCGCACGCATGTAGCAGCCAAGCTCGCCCTTCGAGCCCTCGATCGGCAGATAGACCTCGCCCGGCGGAATATCAAATCCCTCGGCGACTATCAGGAAGTGGTGAATGAGCGAGTCCATGTGCTTGCGCATGTCGTCGCGGTCGGGCAGCACGACCTTAGGAGCGTCGGCTTTTACCGGGCCGGGTCTTAGACGGTCCATTGCTTGACGAACGATCTTCCACGACTCCGCCATCTCGCGCATGCGAACCAAAAACCTCGACCAAACGTCTCCGTCCGTCTCGATGCACACGTTAAAATCGTAAGTCTCGTAACCCGTGTACGGGTTGTCACGCCTCAGATCGAGATCGACGCCGCTGCCGCGAAGGCACGGCCCCGTCAGTCCCCAATCAATTGCGTCTTCGCGCGAGATCCGGCCGATCCCCTTTGTACGAGCCTGCCAGAGAGTGTTGCCGGTGACGAGCGTGTCAAAAGTCTTGAGAGCCTCTGGAAAATCGTCGAGAAACTGCTTACACCGCCGATCGAAACCCGCGGGCAGGTCAAACATCAATCCGCCGATCCTAAAATAACTCGGCGTCATTCGCCCGCCGGACGCGGCCTCGATGAGATTCAGGATTTTTTCCCGCTGCCTAAAGCAGTAAAAAAAGACCGACATGGCTCCGATATCGAGCGCGTGCGTGCCCAACCAGACCAGATGAGACGCGATCCGCTGCAATTCGCAAAACAGTACGCGTATGACCTGAGCACGCTCCGGGATCTCCAGCCCGAGCAGCTTCTCCGCGGCCATCACATAGCACAGATTATTGCCGAGCGGATTGAGGTAATCCATCCGGTCCGTGATGACGATACCCTGCTGATACTTTTTGTATTCGAAGAGCTTCTCCATGCCCGTATGGAGATAGCCGATGTCGGGAATTGCCTTGATCACAAGCTCGCCGTCGAGCCTCAGATCGAGCCTGAGCACGCCGTGAGTCGACGGATGCTGCGGTCCCATCGACAGCGTCATCTCGGACTCAAGTGACTGGTCGAGTACGTCGAATTCGTTATTTACTGTGTCGGCGACAACGCTCATCTAGTTCAAGCTATACGGCTCGTAGCCGCGAAGCGGATAATCCTTCCTCAACGCGTGCCCGTCAAAATCCGACGGCAGCAAAATTCGTCTTAGGTCCGGGTGCCCGTCGAATACAACCCCAAACATGTCCCACGTCTCACGCTCGTGCCAATCCGCCGTCGACCAGATGTGCGACACGGTCGAGACATGCGGGTCATCCTCGCTCAGCAGGACCTGCAGCCGAATACGTTGATGGTGCTGCGTGCCCAGCAAGTGGTAATTGACGACGAAGCGCGGATCTTCCTCCGGCCCATTATCAGCGCCGCAAAGGTCCACCAGCATGTCAAAACCCGCGGTGTCCCGCAAAAAACGGCAAACGGCGTCGATCGAGTCCCGCCGCACCTGGACAGTCACCTCACCAAAGGCTTCGAGAACGTTAGTGGCCCACGACGGGTCCGTTTCCTTGATCTTCGCTGCAACGTCGGTAGCGTTCATACTTATCGCGCGCTCTTCCATTTGGCTGACCACGTTCCCGGAATTGAATCCTGGCCTGACCATGTGCCGCGGAGTAACTGCCGCCCACGGCGCCCCGATGCGCGGTAGTTGCCGGTGCCTAGCTCTCCGTGGATACTCCTGGCCCGATAGCCGTGGAGCCAAAGCCGCCCGGACCGGCGGTCGAAACGGCCGCTAAAATATTCGTTACCCGACGTCGCGTGGTCACCCGATATCCAGTAAAAATATCCCCGATATCGTATTCTCGGGCCCCTTGCCGACCTTCGCTCAAGATGAAGGCGACCACTCCACTTTGTGCCTTCCTCGTCCTTTGCTTTGACAGCCCAGACACCTGCCTTAGGCGCTGTCCACGCACGAGACGTCTGGCCAAAAGAGGAACACGCAAGTACAAAGAACGCCGCCGCAACAAAAAGCCCGACGATCGCTCTCGGCTGTCGCACTATGACGATCTCCGTCGCTCGTGCCGTGCGGGGACGGAATAAGGCTTCGATGCATTCTCGTTGTCTACACGTGCTTCCATCTCGCGCTCGAGGGCTGTACCTTCTGTGACGGGCATCGTTCCGGGCACGCGTGAGATACGCGACTCTGGCTCAAAGGTATCTCGTCGATCTTTGACCGACTCCTTCATGATCTTGTCCTGGAGCATCGTGATCGCGTGCACGAGCATTTCCGGCCGCGGCGGACAGCCCGGAACGTAAATGTCAACGGGAACGATCTTGTCCACGCCCTGCACGATCGCATAATTGTCGAATACGCCACCCGACGTCGCGCACGCGCCCATCGAGATCACCCATTTCGGCTCCGGCATCTGGTCGTAGATGCGCCGCAGAACGGGTGCCATCTTTCTCGAAACGCGTCCCGACACGATCATCACATCCGCC
>JBJMGO010000100.1:0-5776 GCA_045807825.1 Pyrinomonadaceae bacterium
GCCGTACATCGGCCCGTACATCCCCGAGTGCCCTACAAAGATGAACTCAGCGATCTTGTTCCCCGCGTCCCGCACGTCCGCGATTGCTTTGAGCACGTCACGTTTGCTCGCGACAGCGAGTGCTAATACCTCACCTACGAACTCCGCACGCTTCTCCGCCGCCAGCGTCTCCGCTACGACCGGAAACTGCTCGCCGCCAAGGCGATACTTTGTCGTGTAGACGATCAGGATGAGACCGGGATGGGACATGGGCTCTTAATAAAATAGAGCTTTTTGCCCTAAGCGTAAAAACCGCCGGCGATCTCTAAGAGATGCCGGCGGATGTTGTATGACTAAGCTCCAATCTTAGAAGTGATAGTTAAAACCAAATCGGAGCAGGTGCTCCTTGAGAAATATACCGTGCGAAAACGTGTTGGTCGGGAAAGCGATCGCCGGCGTGAATGCCATCAGGTTCGTGCTGGTGACCGTCCGACGCGGGAATTGTGCGTACAGATACTCGCCCTTGATCGACCAATGGTCATTGACCTTAGTCTCAATACCGCCGCCTCCGGTCCATCCGGTGAGGGTTTTCTTAATAGCCGCGCCTTCGGTCGCGGTCGCAAAGGTATCGGTAAAGCGTGCCACATAATTCAGATTTGTCATGGCGAGACCGCCTGTGAGATAAACCATCGTGTTGCCCCAGACATAGCCTACGCGTGGCCGCGCCGTGAATAGCCAGGTTGTTTTTACCGATTGACTGACCGTAAAGGTGGTCGGAGCACAGCAGGGATAGCCCGCCGTGGTGGTCGCACTCCTCGTACCCGTCAAAGCCCCAAAATCTGCTTCTGCACCGACGACCCAATTTCCGGATTGATGATTATATCCAAACGTGCCGCCGCCGTTGAAGTTCGTCGAGTTCAATGCTTGGCGCCCTGCCGTCCCGACTGCTGGAGCGCTTGTGGCCGCAAAATAGCCGGTCGGGCTAAATACTGTAGTCGTGTTCGCCGTTGCCCGTCTCAGCCCTACTCCGGCGTAACCGCCGACATAAAAGCCGTCCCACGTCGCCGAGCTTGGCCCCGGCTTTGCGGCCTTAGGCGTGCTATACACCGGTGCCTTACTGCTCTTGGTCCCTGAAGCAGAGCTGTCGGCCGATTCAACGGACTGTGCGAAGGCCGCGCCAACTGTAGAAACCAAGAGTATTCCCGCTAACGCGAGAATGCGTCCATGTAACTTTTTCATTGATTATTCCTCCAGATACCGAACCTTTTGCCGGATAAAACTTGCGCCCTGTTTTGCTACGGTGCTTATAGGAGGGAGACGACTTGATCAATCGTCAATTACGTCGTGTACACAACATTAGATTCAACAACTTCAGTAAAGTTGCAGCAGCGGGAAAAGAAATTCTGCAGTAAGGGCTAGATCATGCCTCGTTCTTTGACGCGAAGATACGTCTCCAGCAGCTTCGGAGTGAGTGTCTCGGCGGTGACGTCGAGGGCGAGGCCGCCGACGGTCTCGACGAGCCGCAGAGCGCTCTCGCGTTGGTAGATGACCTCCTCCGCGGCCGATTGTGTAAAGAGCTCTTTGTCATTCCGCGGCGGCTCGCTGACGACGCGATTCAGATCGCGATCACCGATCGTCGCGACAAGCGGCAAGTGTCGCGGACGAAGCAGCTTGAGCGAGGCGAGCAGCTCCTTTGAGCTGTCCTTGTCCACGACATCGGTCAGAACGACGACGAATGCGCGCTTCTTCGTATTCCCCGCAATGAATTGAAACGCTCGCGAATACGATGGCTCAACCAGCTCCGGCTCGACATCGTAGAGCGCCTCAAGCACCCCATCGAGATGCTCGGCACCACGCTTTGGCGGCAGGAATTTGCGGACCCTGCGGCCAAACACGAGCAGGCCGCAATTGTCGCCCGCCCGCGCACTGGCACTCATCAATGCGAGGCTCGCATGGAGCGCCGTTTCAAACTTCGTCTCCTCGCCGATCCTTCCTGTCATCAGTCGTCCGGCATCAAGGGCGATGATGATGGTTTGATCGCGTTCTATCTGGTATTGACGTGTCGTGAGCTTGTGCCGGCGTGCCGTCGCGGTCCAGGAGATATGCCTTAGCTCATCACCCAGGACGTAATCCCGCATCGACTCAAATTCCCGCCCCTCGCCGCGTCTCACCGCACGCCTCTGTATCGCCAAAAATGAACGGGCTCCAAGAGCTTTTAGCTCCATCTCGCGGGCACGCCGCATGTTCGGATATGCCTTGACCGACTCGGCTGTGCCGAGACTCGTTTGACACCAAACGAGCCCAAAATGGGAGACGTGGCGAATGGCGGTTCGGCCGAATTCATACTTGCCGCGCCTTGGAGGCGTGAGGTGATAGTAAAACTCGGCGGTCCCGTGTGGGCCCAGGCTAAACTCTGCTTCACGTGACTCATCGAGGAGCATCTCCGGCGGGTACTCGTCCTTGAGTCTGAGCGCGATGTTCCTCTCGCCGGCATTCTCCAGTCCCAGACTCACCCGCACCGCATCCCCGATCGCAAGCCTTCGGTCGAATTCACGCTTTAGAGACAGCTTGTCAAGATCCTTTCGGGACATGAAATAGTCCACTATCGCGACCGTGATCAGCAGCAGATCAAACGCAAGAACAAAATACGTCAACCACGGCAGCGACCACGCCAGCGAGAGCGGGATAAATCCTGCCGACAGAGCGAGATAGAACCTGCGTGAGAACGTGAATTTCATGCGGGGATCGGACGCGGGATTATATCACGCTGACTTTTTTATGAACCCAAAGCAACGAATCGGCACCGCGCGCGTTCAAATAGCCGTCAGTCCGGTTAATCATGATCAAGATCGGTGCAGTGGTCCTTTTTTGCCTCGCTGCGACAGTGATGTCGTGGGGGCAAGCAGTCGTGCCCGCTCCGGCCGCGCCCGTGATCGAGGACGTATACCTCGCGCTTGATGACGGGAACGGCAAGGCAGGCGAGCAAGCAGCCCAATTTCGCACGAGCGATATTCCTATCCACTGCGTGGTGGTCCTCGACAACGCCGGTAAGGTCACGGTCAAGATGAATTTCGTCGCAGTCAATGTGGCGGGAGTAAAGCCGGAGACCAAGGTTGTCAGCACAACCTACACAACGAGCGAAAAGCAGAACCGCGTCAATTTCACCGGCACTCCTGACGGGGTGTGGACGCCCGGCCGTTATCGGGTGGACGTATTTATCGGAGCCAAGCTCGGCAAATCCGTCGAGTTCGACATCAAAGCCTCGACATCGAATGTCGCAGCGGCAAGCTACCTAAAGGCCGCTGCCCCACAAAAGCCAAAGCCGCCGGTAAAAAAGACCCCACACTGAATAACAAAAAGCCCGGCAGGGATGATCCGCCGGGCTTCTTTCTTTTAACTAAAGGGTACTACCAACGATTTTTGCTGCCGCCAAAGTCGTTACGATTGCCGCCACCGCCGCCGCCGTAACCACCGCCGCCGCCTGCACCGTAGCTGTTGCGGGGACGATCCTCACGCGGACGTGCCTCGTTGATCTTGAGCTCACGGCCACCAAATTGTGTACCGTTGAGTTCTGCTATAGCCCTCTCTCCGTCCTCCTTTGAGCTCATCTCGACAAAGCCGAATCCACGCGATCGACCCGTCTCGCGATCCTCGACGACTGATGCTGACTCGACCGCACCGATACCCGCAAAAAGCTCCTCAAGATCTGCACTCGAGGTCTGGAATGAGAGATTACCAACGTATAGTTTCATTGTCATACAAAAATATTTACCTTCCCCCCTTTGGGTGAAAATTCATGAGAAGTAGATCTGATCCTTATGAATTTTGGGGACTACGGCTGGCGCCCGCCAAGAAGACCTGATCCGCGTGCTGTGGCTCGCGTCTTAGACGAGCTGCACCTCTATGCCAAAAAACCACCAACTCTTAAGACGTACCTTAGCCTACGGAACAATAACTACTAGTCTCGGGGCATCACCGTTGATGCGCTAAGAGCGGAAATGTCGCTTTCAATATTGCAGTGAGAGGCGCGGTGAATGCAAGCGGAAAATGCCGAACTTTTGAAAAAGTTTAGGCGTACTTTTTACGTGCGTTTTCGGCACTTGTCCTAAGATAACTTTATGTTCTGTCCAAGCTGCGGCGTAAACGAGGATCAGCCCATACAATTTTGCCGCGCATGCGGCGCGAGCTTCCGCCCGCCGGTGGATGCCGTGACCTCGTCCGCGATATCGGCACGCGAGGAGATCGGCCGCGCAATGGCGGAGAAGATACGTGAATTCGAATCCTCAAAAGACCTCAAACGCATCGCTGAGGACGTGCTGCCGGAGCTCGAAAAGTTTCTCGAATCGCCTGCCGAGAAACGCCTTCGCCGCATTCGCAACGGCACGATGGTGGTCTTCGCCGGCATCGGAGGCGCGATCGCGTGTCTCATCGTAGCCATTGTCAAAAACGATCCACAACTGATGTTTGGAGTGGCTGCCGGTGTCGTTGCGTTCCTGGTCGGTGTCGCCCTCCTCGTTAACGGCTACCTGCACAGCGTACCGAAAGACAACGATGCGGCCGACGTGACATCGGGGCTCAACATCCCGGCACTCAGCGGCGGTAAGACCTCGGACCTCAAGCTGCCCGAGCCCGCACGGCCATTCAGCTCAGTGACTGAGGGCACGACAACACACCTTGCGGAGAAGCAGCCTATCCGCCGCGATTAAGCAACGCCTCTATCTGCGGCAACTTTTCTCTCGCGGCCTCCTCGCCTAAGCGAAGCAGCTCTTCTCTTTTTTTAATTTGATCTGGACGAATGTGCGCGATAGCGGGCTCGATGACGATATCGGCGAACGCGTGCTGGTCCTTCGCTAGCTGACGCACCACTGTCATGGCGGAGCGGATCATCATGCCCGCGGCGGTCTTAGGAGAGCTCGAGTACACGTTGCCGCTTGAGAGAATATCGACCGCGATGACGATATCGGCTCCCATCTCGCGAGCGACCTTCACCGGCAGCGGCGTCGTGATCCCGCCGTCGACAAGGAGTGTTCCCGTCGGACCTTTAACGGGAGCAAAAACTCCGGGCACAGCACAGCTTGCACAGATCGCGAGCACCAGATCGCCCTTGTCCTTAAAGACGACCTCACGTGACGTCTCCAACTCAAAGGCCACAGCGGCGAAAGGGATCTTTAGCTCCTCAAAGTTTTTGACCGGCAGCTCGCGCGTTAGGAATGCAGCCATAGGTGCGTTAGACAATGCTCCGAGAGGTGAGAGCGAGGGACGGGTCATGTTCGTCCAGCCGATCTTGGCAGCCATCGCGGCGATGTCGTCGATCGACATTCCCGCCGCATACGTACCCCCGAGGATCGATCCCGCGGATGTGCCGGCGATCAGATCGATCGGCACACCGCTCTCAACGAGCACCTTCAGCACCCCGACGTGAGCAAACCCACGCGCCCCGCCGCCTGATAATGCCAGCCCCACTTTCATGACAGCAACTGCGAAAGCCGCGAAAGGAACGAAACGCTCATATCTCAACTATAAGATCGAAGATCCACTAGTGACTCTACCCAATGGCACCGATAACGGAAAGAGCAGTCTTCTTTAGCAACTTTCGCGCATTTCGCGGTTAAATTGTAGCGATGCCTACGCAGGAGTCGATCTCAACCCCAACCATCGAGGAAACCGCCGCACACGTCGCCCTCGGCGACGTGTGTCACGTCTGCGGGCGCTGGACGCGCGGCGACTCTAGCAATCTTGCGCAACTTCCCGAGGAACTCGCACAACTGATCCGTGCGAACGCTCCCACCAAGAAAGA
>JBJMGO010000101.1:0-14417 GCA_045807825.1 Pyrinomonadaceae bacterium
CACCCAAAACGAACAAAACCCCCGCGAAAGTTACGAGGGCACCGGATAAAAACTTCTTCATTAATATTCCTCCTTGTAAGTTCTAGTCAGCCATCAACCATGGCTGACAACACGAGGATACCACCTCGCCCACCCCGTTTTTCAACCGTTCACACGTGAAATCTTCATCGTTAATTCCAGAGAAGCTTCTTCATGCATTATGGGATCTCAGTCCGTGCCTTTTTGCGACTTTGTGTGTAGGATAGGCGGAAATGAGTATCTACAAGGATCTCGAGCCGATCGATCTCACGAACATCAGCACGTACGAGCTGGCTTCGCGGCCGAGCAAGGTGCAGGTTGACGATTTCGCCCGAGCCCCTTCTGAGAACGACAGCCTGCGTGACTTCCTCGCGAAGCTGCCAAACATCCTCGCGGTGCGGTCGATGCGCGATCTATCGACGCGTGTACGTCGAGCGCGTGATCTCGGCAAGCCCATCATCTGGGGGTTTGGCGGCCATGTTATAAAGACTGGCTTATCGCCGATCCTGATCGACCTCATGGACCGCGGATTTGTGACGGCACTCGCGGGTAACGGCTCTGTGCTTGTTCACGATAGTGAGATCGCACGCGTCGGCTTTACGAGCGAGGACGTTGACGCGACTCTCGGCAAGGGAGATTTTGGCGCCGCAAAGGAAACCGGCGAGCTGCTAAACGCTGCCGCAAAACATGCACAGGAGCAGGGGATCGGTCTTGGCGAAGCAATGTGCTCTGCAGTCGCTGCCCTTGAGCCGCCATATGCCGCCAAGTCGCTCCTCTGCGCCGCTTACACTCGCAAAATGCCATTGACCGCTCATCTGACCATCGGTGCGGACATCGGCCACTTTCATCCGGGAGTTGATGGTGCCGCACTTGGAGCGGCATCCCATCTTGATTTTCGGCTGATGTGCTCGCTGGTGGAGAAGATGAATGGCGGCGGCGTTTACATCAACTATGGCTCCGCCGTGGTGATGCCCGAGATATTCCTAAAAGCAGTGACCGTGGTCCGGAATCTTGGTCATGAGCTGACAGACATTACCACCGCAAACTTCGATTTCATACAGCACTACCGCCCATTAACAAATGTCGTAAGACGTCCGAACGCGAATGGTGCCGGTAAAGGCTTTTCGATCACCGGTCACCACGAGCTGACGCTCCCGCTCTTTGCCGCCCATCTTATCTGCGGGTAGGCAGTTGGGACAAAATTCACAAGATCCAGCAAGGCACGAAAAAGCCCGCTTCATGGGAAGCGGGCTCAAAGTCCATGGAAGTAGTCTTATTGCTTGCTCCCTGAAAACGGCAGCATTCCGACGTTAGGAACATTCATCGTGCCTGACACCTTGCCGCCGTCGATCTTGCCCTCGATCATGATATCGACCGGCTGTCCCTGAAGCTCCGTCTTCATCACGGCGGTAAAATTATTGCCCGCGACCTTGCCATCGACGATCGCACCCGCTCCAAGCGGTGAATTCGAAGAGCCGGTGAATGCGGCACCCGACTGCTTGAGATCGATGTCGAGCGGCACTTGCTGGCCGCCTGCGTCAACCGTCCAACTCCACTTGCCTGTCACATCCGCTCCTGGGGCCGCCGACATGTCGGCCGGCTTCACGAGTACCACGGTCTTAGGATCCACCGTGATCTCACCGAGGCGCTTCATAACCTCCGGCGTGCCCGTCTCCTGATAGCGGCCGCCCAGATATTTGGCAAAGAATTTCTCCGCCGACGCAAACATCGCCATGTTATTCACCGGGCGGTGAAAGCCGTGCCCTTCGTCGGGAGCGAGAATGTACTCGACAGGGTAACTCCGGTCACGCAGAGCGACGACCATCTGGTCTGCCTCGCGCTTGTTTACGCGCGGATCGTTCGCCCCCTGCACGATCATCAAAGGGGTCTTGATCTTATCAGCAAAATAGTAGGGCGACTGACGCTTGATCTGCGCGAGGCCCTCCTGAGTATTCGGATCGCCCATTCGCTTGTAAAAGATCACGCGGCCAGCCTCCCAATAGGGCGGTATCGACTGCAGGAGCGTCTGCAGGTTTGATGGCGCGCAATATGCCACCGCCGCTGCGTAAACATCCGGCGTAAAGGTCACGGCGGCAAGCGTTGCGTAGCCGCCATAGCTGCCGCCCATGATGCCGACACGCTTCGGATCGGCGACACCTTGTGAGATCAGATACTTGACGCCCCACGTGATGTCGTCCTGCATCTTCTGACCCCACTCGTTGTTGCCAGCGTTGAGAAACTTTTTGCCATACCCGGTCGAGGCACGAAAATTCGGCTCGAGCACCGCATAACCGCGGTTAGCCCAGAACTGAGCCCACGGGTTGTAACCCCAGGAGTCGCGTCCCCACGGACCGCCGTGCGGGATGACCAGGATCGGCAGATTCTTGCCCGACGTGCCCTTCGGGACAGTGAGATAGGCCGGGATCTCGAGACCGTCCGACGACTTGTAGTGAATGGCTGTCATCGGAGACAGAGCACCGCGGTCGAGATTCTCTCTGCTCTGATAAAGCTTGCTTAGATCGTGTGTCTTGCGGTCGTACAGCCAGACGGTGCCCGGGTCGACATCGCTGTGCGCTGAGACGATGAATTTCGTCTCGTCAGCCGTACTCGATCCCATACCGATATCACGATCGCCGAGCTTCGACTTGATATAGTCGTAGTCCTTCTGAAAGTTCTTATCGTGCCAAACGGTGCGGACGCGGTCGTCTTCGTAGGTCGTTGCGATCAGGTCATGGGTCACGTCCGAGAATGAGACGTCGCCAAGATCGACTTTGCCAAGCGGATCGCTCTCGACCTTTGCTGTCGATCCCGTGTCGAGATCCAGCGTGTCGAGCTCCGTGAGGTCGAGACTGCCCTTGTTCGTCTGGATGTATGCCTTTTTGTTGTCCTTTGTAAATCCGACGGGCCCACAGGATTCAAAAATATCGCAGGAATATATCTTCGTCGTAGTGCCGTCGGCATTGACGCGCAAAAACTCCGTGTCACCATTCTGCGGCGAGCGAAGGGCGAGGCGCAGCTTGTCCGAGTTATCGAAAACATACCCGCCGAGGCGGTCTTTGTTCTCGATGATCAGCTTTCGCTCGCCCGTCGCGATATTGATCTTGTAGAGATCGTGCCATGCCGCGTCGCGTTCATTGAGACCGACGTAGATCGAGTCCGGCTCGGACCTCGGTACAGCCGCAATATTCGCAGCGATCTTTTTACCGGCCGTGATGTTGCGTGCAGTCGGTACCGGCGAGCCCGCGGCAGGCATATCTGCCGGACTTACAGCGTAGACGTTAAAATTCTCATCGCCGCCGTTGTCCTGGACAAAGAGGATGTACCTCGAATCACGGGACCAAAAATACGACGCGACCGGTCTCTTTTGATCGTTGGTCATCGGTCGTGCCGCGGCAAAAGGCTCGCTGACGCCTTTTACCCACACATTCATCGTGCCGTTGAAAGGTTTTACGAATGAAATATACTTGCCGTCGGGCGAGATCTGGGCTCCGGCATATTCGGGATTGCCAAAGAGCACCTCGCGGTCGATAAGCGGCGGCATCTGCGCGGCGGCCGTGCCGACGGCGGCGCAAGTGAGTAGGGCAATAGCTAGAAGGGTTTTCATAATAGTTCCTGAGGAAAGAGGCCTTGTCTTAGAGAAACAGTACGGATATTGGCCGGCAAAGGTTCAGGCAGATTCCTGCCAATACGCGACATTCCAAGTCCGTTTCTTGAAACGCGATTCGTTCCAAAAATCCTTTAGAAGCTCCACCGACGGCTCTTCATGCCTCGGCATCAGAACGGTTACCACATCGTATCGGTGCGGCATGTCCCACACATTAAAAAGCCGCCGGTAAACCTTTGCAGTCCTCGTGATCTGTCTTTGCTTTTGCAGATCGACCGCGCTTTCTATAGCAGCAAATTCATCCGACCGCCGTGTCTTCACCTCGACAAAGCACAAGCTGGCTCCATCGAGAGCGATAATGTCGATCTCGCCGGTCACGGCGACCCCCTTGCTGTTTCGCCCGATCGGCACCTTAAAATTGGTCACGACCATTCTATACCCGTTCGCCAAAAGATGCTCCGCCGCCAACCGCTCACCGGTCTCGCCGAGCGACGGCCGCTGGACCTTCTGCACCTCAGTTATAGAAATGATATCGTCCACGCTTAAGAGGAATAGTTACAAGCTAAGAGTTGCAATCTGCCCGATCAAACTAAAACGCCGGCTCCTCATAGATGCCGTAAACATCACGAAGTGCAACGCAGATCTCTTCGACCGTCGCGTATGCAGCGACGGCGTCGATGATCGAGGGCATTGTGTTCTCGTTGTCGCGCGCGGCGAGTTTTAGCTTGTCGAGAGAATTAGCGACCGCTCCGTTATCGCGAGTTTCCTTGACGTGGGCGAGCCGCTCGAGCTGATGTTGGCGAACCGTTTCGTCGATCTGAAGAATGTTGTACTTGCCGGATTCCTCCTCCATCGTGTACTTATTCACGCCGACGATCGTCTGCTCGCGCCGCTCGACCGCTTTTTGATATTGGTATGCTGATTCCTGGATATCACGCTGCGGGAATCCGGCTTCGATAGCCTCGACCATTCCGCCAAAGTTATCGATCTTCTCGAAATAATCCATACAGCCGTCGATCATCTTTTCGGTGAGCGACTCAACGTAGTAGCTGCCGCCGAGCGGGTCGATGGTGTTGGCAACGCCAGTCTCCTCCGCGATGATCTGCTGCGTGCGAAGCGCGATCAATGCCGCCTCGTCCGTTGGCAGCGCAAGCGCCTCGTCATACGAATCAGTATGCAGCGACTGCGTCCCGCCCAGCACTCCCGCGAGCGCCTGGATGGCAACTCGCGCAATGTTATTCAACGGCTGCTGCACCGTCAGCGAAACCCCGGCCGTCTGGGTGTGAAACCTCATCTGCAGGGAGCGCGGATTCGTCGCCCCGAACCGCTCCTTCATCACGCGTGCCCAGACGACACGTGCCGCGCGGTACTTTGCGATCTCCTCAAAAAAATCGTTGTGAGCATTAAAGAAAAAGGACAGCCGCGGCACAAACTCGTCGACGTTCATCCCACGATCGACGCCGTACTGCACATACTCGACGCCGTCCCGCAGCGTGAACGCCAGCTCCTGCAATGCCGTCGCACCCGCCTCGCGAATGTGGTATCCGGAGATCGAGATCGGGTTGTATTTCGGAACGTGCCTCGTCGTGTATTCAAAGGTGTCGATCACCAGCTTCATGGCCGGCTTGATCGGATAGATCCACTCTTTTTGAGCTATGTACTCCTTCAGAATGTCGTTCTGCAGCGTCCCGGAGATCTTGCTAAAATCCGCACCCTGCTTCTCCGCGACCACAAGGTACATCGCCAAAAAGATCGGTGCCGGTGCGTTGATCGTCTGCGATACCGTCACCGCATCAAGCGGAATGCCATCGAACAGCACCTCAAAGTCGGCGAGCGATGAAACCGCGACGCCACATTTCCCAACCTCGCCCTCGCTGAGCGGCGAATCAGCGTCAAGTCCCATCAAAGCAGGTAGATCATATGCGACCGACAGACCCGTCTGCCCGTGCTCCATCAGATACTTGAACCGGGCGTTCGTATTCTCCGGCGACGAAAACCCGGCAAACTGCCGCATCGTCCACAGCTTGCCCCGATACCCGGTCGGATGAATGCCGCGTTTGTACGGGAACTCGCCGGGGAACCCGACGTCGATCCCCTCCGATTCCGCCTCGGTGTACAGCCGCTCGACCGGCTCGAGGCTCACGCCCTCAAACGACGCTTTGCGCTCGGGAGCTTTTTCGAGCACCTTACCGAGCGTTTCGTCTTGCCACCGTTGTTTTCCTGCCTGTGCCGCCGATGCTGCGGCCTCCGCTTGCTTTGTATCCATTTGCGAGAATCCTTTCTAATATTTTACCCCAAGCGGCCGGGAACTTAGCCAAACCAAACGTTGCAATTGCCGAGACGGCGGACTTACAATCTGTTGAATGCTCCGGCGGGCCCTCATACTAGTATCACTGACGGTCGCGGCCTCGGCGGCGTGCAGCTCCAAGCCGGTCGCGAATAAGGCAAACACCAGCACCGCAGCCGCAAACGCGAATACCGACACTCAAAACGGCGCCCACACAAAGGTTGAGGACCTCAGCCTGCTGATCAGCATGCCGTACGACGTCCAGGATCTCGCGTGGAAGCAGTCCAAAGATCAAAAAAAGATCACCGCTGTTCTTCGCTTTGATCCCGATGACGAGAAGAAGGTGATTGCTGAGTCCGAGAAATTTGGCCCTGCCCAAAATGCGAGTGTGGAGACGCAGTCGTGGTTTCCGGATGAGTTAACGGAGCAAAGCGATCTACACGGCGATCAGCCGCTCAAGGGCAAAGCCTATCCTGCGAATCGGTTCTTTCAGGACCCTTACAATTCCGGCCGCATCGTTGACATCGACGGTACCGATTACTACGTCCTCGAGCTCTCCTCGCAATAGCGAAAGGCTTTTGTTAAAGCCGCGGTCCTCTGCTAGCATCTCTAGAAGTATCTTGTTGATTCGATGCGGTTTAATGGTCTTACCGGCGCTCTCTTCGTCGCCCTGATGGTGTCCGCGGCCGCGTATTCCCAGCAGACGAATCCCGTCGATCGCCAGGTCTCCAACCCGATCACCGACACTCCGAATATCAATCCCGTCTCGCCGCAGCAGACGACTGTTTCGCCTGTCCAGCGCAAGCCGAAGTTCGAGCCTGAGGGAGGCGGCGGCGAGGTCGTTGTCTATTCCGACAAGCAGAGTGTCGAAGGTAAGGAGCCGAATCGCGTCCTTCATCACGTCGGCAACGTGGATTTTCATTATGGGATCTATCGGCTGCAGGCTGACGAGGTCACGATGAACGAGGCAGACGGCAGGATCGTCGCCAAGGGCAGCGTCGTCTTTGACCAAGGAGAAGACCAGCGGATCACCGGTGCGACCGCTGTCTGGAACTATAAGACAAAGCTCGGCTATTTTGAGGACTCGACCGGCTTTACGAACCAGACGAATGACGGCACCGTGATCTACTTCACCGCAGATCGTGTCGAACGCACCGGTCTCAACGAGCTCGTCGTCACGAATGGTAAATTCACCGCGTGCCAGGAGGCGGTGCCGAAGTGGAGCTTCACCGCAAAACGAGCAACAATCCGAATGCACGACAAGCTGCGGATGAAAGGTGCGAGGTTTCGCGTTAAAGATGTCGCGATCCTCGCGGTGCCATTCGCATCGATCCCGATCCAGGAAAAGGACCGCAGCTCGGGCTTTCTGCTGCCGACCGTCGGCTTCTCGGGCAGCAAAGGCGCGCGGATCTCGGCGGCGTACTTCAAGACTCTGGGCGACTCCGCGGACATCACGTTTCGCGGTGACGTGTACACCGGCCGCGGCCTCGGATATGGCATGGACCTGCGGACCAGGGCTAATTCGCGTTCCTACTTCAACCTCGGTTTCTTCTCAGTAAAGGATCGAATTTTCGGCCACAAAGTAGACGCCGATCATCCCGATCAGGGCGGATCGAGCGTGTATGCGGACGGCGTACATTATTTCCCAAATGGCTTTACGGCGGCGGTCGATCTGCGGCTCGTCTCCAGCCTCGCCTTTAGACAGGAATTCTCTGATGGCATCCAGCAGATCATCTCGCCGATCGAGGTGTCGCAGGCCTTTATTAACAAGAGTTGGGGCAGTTACACGCTCAATTTTCTCGCCCGCAGCGCAAATATCTCGATCCCGAACGTTCAGGAAAAGACGCGCAACCTGCCAAGCATCTCCTTCGAACGCAGACCGAGCAGAATACCGTTTTTCAGGAACGCGTACTTCTCCTTTCGCTCTACCATTGAGGGCGTGTCCCGTCGCGAGCAGGTGACGAATCTCACGGCTTATCAGGCGGTGACCGGCACGACGAACCCTGTTGTAACACCGGCGATAGTGCAGCGGCTCGATGTCTATCCGGAGATCACGGTCCCGTTTCATACCAAGTACGTGAATTTCACGGCGATGGGAGCGGTGCGCGCGACGTTTTACTCGAATTCCTTCGATCAGTTCCGCAACGTCATCAGCAATAACGTCGTGCGTAAATACGGCGAATTCCAATTCGATATCCGTCCCGTCGCACTCGCAAAAAATTATTACGCCAAGGACGACCAATTCCGCTTTCGGCACGTCATCGAGCCGTACGTGACATATCACTACGTCGCGGGGATAAACAACTTCAACCGGATAATCAGGTTTGATGAGGTCGACACGTTGACGGATACGAACGAGATCGAGTTCGGCGTGATCAACCGCTTCTACACTCGCCGTTATACGGAGGCCGTCACAAAAGAGGCGAAGGAACGCCTCAGGCGCCGCGCCGTCGTCGAGACCGAGGACCCTGATACCACGACTTCTACCGCAGGGTCCAAAACGATCCAGCCGTACGAGATCTTCTCCGTCACAGTTCGCGGGAAATATTTCTTCGACAAAACTTTTGGCGGTGCGCTCATCCCGGGCCGTCGCAATCAGATAGAGCCGATGACGGCACTTTCGTTCTACACGTTCGGCGGCGTGCCGCGTCGCTGGTCGCCGCTCAACATCGATGCTACTTATCGCCCGCAGCGGACGATCTTTGTCAGCACGCGAATGGACTATGGAATGCAGGGCGATGGCCTGCGCGACATCTCGGCAACAGTCGGATACGACAAGTCATTCGTAAAATTCTTCCAGACCTTTTATTACACCCGTGCGGTCACGCTGATCCCGTCGCTCGCGCAGTACGCTGATCCCAGTGGCAAAGAGGCGGGTACACTCCGTGGATCGCAATGGTCGCCGTCGCTCCTTCTCGGTAATAGACAAAAGGGAATATACGCAGGTGCTTCATTCTTCCTCGATTTCCAAAACCGGCGAGCGAGCGATACAAGTCCGATGGTCAGTTCACTCTACACGCTCGGCTACGCCTTCGACTGCTGCTCGGTAGCCCTGCAGTACTACACATTCAACGTGGGTGTTCGCAACGAACACCGCTTCGCATTCAGCTTTCGCCTCAATGGTATCGGCAGCTTCGGGACAGAGCAGATCGGTCAGGGCCTTCGCTAAAAGTTGACGAGCAGTGTTTCGAACTGTACAGTATATCTGTACCGTACAGCTAACCTGTACGTGTCAAAGATGCCGATCCAGACCACATACACAAACGCTCGTGCCGAGCTCGCGAGGCTATGCGACGCCGTCTCAAAAGACCAGGACATCGTGATTATCACTCGCCGCGGTGCGGCGGATGTTGCACTGGTCGCGGCTGACGAGCTGACGAGTTTGCAGGAGACCGCACACCTCCTGCGTTCGCCCAAAAACGCTCAACGCCTACTCACCGCCCTCACCAGGGCAAAGAGCCGTAAACCTCGTCCTAAGGCTGTCACTGCTGTACGAAGGGAACTGGGTCTCAAAAAGAACTAGTGAGTAGTCCCACCAGCGACCGCAAAGCGATCTTTCATCCTGAGTTCCTTGCCGATGTGCGTTATTGGGTAAAAACCGACCGCCGCATCGCCATAAAGGCTCTTGATCTTGTAGAGGCCGTCTTGCAAGACCCTTTTACCGGTATCGGGAAGCCCGAGCCTTTGAAATTCGTCCTCGCGGTCTGCTGGTCGCGGCGTCTTACACAGGAACATCGCGTCGTCTATCGTGTCGAGGGCGACGTCGTCGAGTTCCTCCAGGCGCGCTATCACTATTGATCTTACTCGCCATCCGCAAGGATCGCCTCGCCCTTCGTTAGCCACGAGATCCCGAACGCCAGCACCATCACGCCCTCGAGAATAAAGACCGGAAATACGGATCGCAGCGGACTCGTACTAAACGGAGCGTTGTCTCTAAAGACGAGTACTTCGCATATAAAGACCAGAACGAGCGAAGCCGCGATGGTCCATCCGCAGAGTCGGTAGACACGGTTGCGTCGCTGTTTCTGGATCGTCATCGGCTTAGCCGGATCTGACAGTGTAAACAAGCACAAAGAGAAATACGCGAGTGTTGCGAATAGCAGCGAAGCGCAAGTGAGGTGTACCCATCCGACTGTTTTCTGCACGGGCGTGTAGTTTGCGTCCGGACACACCGGGAACATCGCTACACCGACGGCGAAAACACACGCTAGCCTCCCCGCGATCTTGTCACGCCTGTCATACCCGCAGTATGAGAAGAGAAACACACCGATCGCACACAGCGTTCCGACAAACACGTTCCCGATCGACGTCCAGTAGTACCCGCTCATCGATCCGGGCCAGCTCGGGTGCGTCTCCGGCAGCAGCCACCAACCTATCGGCAGCACAAACGGAAGTCCAACGCCTATGTAGCCGATGACCTTCCTCAAACCCATGTACGAGAGCACCAGCTGACTGGAGCCACCAGCATCCTGCTCCTGCGCATCTTTGGAATTATCAACCGCGATCATACGATCACCTCTCCGGCCTCGAATCTACGCCTGATCTCCGCGAGCGCCAAACCCGAGCGGACCTGATAGTGCGAGACGTCCGGAAAGCTACTCCATTCGCCGCCCCACTCAACGCCGGCTGCGAGAATCTTGCTCGCTTCTACAATAGCTCCCGCCTTGCGATACAAAGGCGAATCGCCCAGGTACTTACCCTTCGCATCAAAGATCCCGATGTCCCACGCGATGCCAAAGTTGTGGTTCGACTGACCGCCGCGCGCGTTCGTCACACGCGGACCAGCGTTGCCGAATCGCCCTTTCTTGAATAACTTGTCCTGCTCCGCGTATGACCGTGTCCCCGAGATGATCCTTGCGTCGATACCTGACTTGCGGATCAGCGTTAAGCTCTGCCGTGCCAGCTCCTGCGCCTTTGGCACCAGCGTAATGATGCAGCTTTCGCTCCGAGCATCGAATGATCCGCCTGACGCCTTGATCGCCTTGTAAAAATTCTCAAACGCTGTTGCCGCGGCGTCCGTCGCCGCACCCCAAACTCCGTCCACCTTACCCTTCAACAGCCCCGCCGACTTCAGCAGCCGCTGAAACTCCACAACATCATCGCCAAACAATCTCATGCTCATAATTTGCTCCTTCTGTGTCCTTTCTCGTTTGCCTGCTTCTCACTGTTCACTGTTCGCTATTCGCTGTTCACTCTCCTCACCACTTCCACTCCGCCCTCCTCCCACGACATTGAGAATGTGCCTTTGGCGAGACCCGCACCTTATTAAAGTCGAGCATTAGAATGTTGTTCTCCCCGATCGTCGGCGTCAGAAATTCGATCGTGTCCGACGGCCGCAGGTTGTGCTGCGTGATCAGCCTGTGTTGCCCGGATAACTCTGCCCCCGTACTTTCCGCTGATGCCTGCAGGATACGCGTGCGGCTCGCCCTTCTCCACCGGAGCCATGATGAGCCGCCGCAGCATCTCGTGATACAAAAGCCGAAAGGCTTGGGGGCTACCCAGAATCCGATGCGTAGCCCGCTCATGTGCAGATACCCGCGCGGGTTCATCGTCACATACAACCCAGACCAATGCGGCGCCACATCCCCCCGCGGCACCAACCTCCATCCATCATCCATAAAACGTTTGTCGTGCATAGGAGAATGAATGTAGCACAGATGAAACACCGTTGCAAGAGAAATCTTCATCCCTCTTTTCAGCTCAAGCTCTTCAATGCTTCTTACGCGACTTCAGTGATTGCAATTCCTCAGGGCGCCAGGCGCAGAGGTATTTGTTTAGCGTGTCAGGGTTCAGCTCGAGGTGCTCCATGCCGGTCTTTGCGACAAAGGCCTCGGCGTCGCTGAGCGTCGCGAACTTTCGGGTATTGTCCTCATCCAGACGTAGGTCGACCGACTGCGCAGCTGCTCTATAGATAGCTTCGGTCGAGTGCTCAGGCAGGAGCAAAGGTGACGAGATATAGTGCGTGTACGTGGCTTTACCGTAGTAAGTATTGTTATCCCCAGGCGATCTGACCGGGATGTGCAGGTCCTCCTTTGTCGCGGCTATCACCCAGTACTCCGTCCCGGGCTCCGGCGTTCCGGTGCAAAGACGCGGTATGAGATCATCGCGGGTGATCTCGAGGAGCAACTCTCCCTTTTCATCCTTAAACTTTTGGGCCTCAGCCGCACTGGAGAAAGGGTAAGCATCGTTTTTGCCCGTCATTCGACCGTGTGATGCACCCCACGCATTCGCCGCGGCGGAAACAGCTTCCCTATCGTCCGTCGGCAATTGAATAACATTGGAGCGGTACCCCGACCCGATTAGCGTCATCGCGCCGATGATCCAGTAGGTATCGTGCGGAGGTGTCGGCGAACTCACCGGCGTCACCGCTGGTGCCGCAACCACAGTTACATCCGTCGACGGTCGTGCCGTCGTGCAACCGCCGGCCGCGATCGTGACTAGAGCAATAATAATAAGTAAAGCCGGTCGCATTTAACTCGGTCTCCTCGAGAGTAACTTCATGAATGTTTTCTTTCGCCAACGCATCATTACTTCACCTACTTCACCGCTGCCGGGATCTGCAGCCGGTTTAGCTGATTCAAGGCCAGGTAGTACGCCGCATAACCCTTCTTTCCCTGTGTCTTGACCCACTCAAAGTGGACCCGCGCCGGATCCTGATCTCCTGCTAGTGCGAGATTCATTCCGATGTACCCATGAGCCTCTGTAAGCCACCCGTACTTGTCGTCCTTCGCAGTCGCGAGCAGGTAGTCTGCCGTCAGATCACCATGCAGGTAACGCATGATATAGCTTTCCATCACCTTGGGATCGGACTTGTTGATCCAGGTCTCAAGGAAAGCGGTTGCCGCCGTTTTATCACCGCGTTCTCGCAGGCCAAAATATCCGATCATTACCGCGTCCGGAGCATCAATGCCACTAGAATTGAGTTCGAGGGCTTTTACAGCATCCTGGTAAGCAGCGGATCCGTTGTTCAAACAAAGATTCACCCAACCTCGCTCACGGTAATCTGCTCCATACTTGTTAAACAGCGCATTCATCGGGATCAGCTTGTTGAGATCAGCAAAAGCCGCAGCGCAGTGCCCCATCCGGTAATATATAGAAGCGCGGCCGTGATATGCTTCGGCATTCTCCGGATCGAGTACGAGAACCCTGTTGTACTCGCCTATGGCCAGATCATCGCTCAAAAAACCACCCAGTTTATTAAGTACGGTAGTATCTTTAGGATTCAGCTCGCTTGCCTTTCGATAGTCCGAGATGGCGAGGTCATAATTTCTGGTGTCCTCAGCTCCGTTCAACACACTCTGGGCAGCCCGCAATTCGTAGGCGTCCGCTCGAAAATAATATGCCGCGAAATAAGTTGGTCTGAGCTCTATTGCTTTGCTGTAGTCGGCGATGGACAGATCGTATTTGCCTTCCCCGGCATACACGAGTCCGCGCCGGTAGTACGCTTCCGAACTGGTCTTGTCCAGCTCAACAGCTTTATCAAGATCAGCAAGCGCAAGGTCATTATCATGAGTCTCGAAGTAATCGAAACCTCTTTCGGAGTAGATTTCGGATGAGGTTATCTTCGAGTTAACGAGGATTGTGAAGTCTGCGATAGCTAGATCGAAACTGGCTTTGCGGCTATAAGCCATTCCGCGGCCATAGTAGGCGAACGCAGCCGTCGGGTCCAACTTTATGGCCTTGGTGAAATCGACAATTGCCGTCTCGTCGTCGTTCTTATTGAAAGCCTGCTCGCCACGGTCGAGGTACTCCTTCGCGGTTTGCCCGCCACTTATCGCGACTAACAAAAAACACAAACAGAAGGCCCCGATAACCCGAGATAGCATCAGCTTTGTTCGAAGCATCGTATTCTCCCTTCCGACGAAGGGTAGGCAAAAGTACAACTCCCGAGAGAAATTGCGAAAGTGTTCGTCTGCCCGCAAGTATACCCGGATTTGCCAGACCCGCAATAGGTATTTTGCCGGACCTCAAAGGAGTCAGACTGGTATCTTTCCGATATCGGAATCAGAATACGCGTCGGTCTCAAATCGACTAGGAGTCGGTGCGGCGGTCGGATGGGTTTGGCACGCGATTCACTTCGTTGTCGCTGAGGTCAGAAACGGCTGAAGTGGGCTTTAGATCTCGGGAGAGCGACCCCGGAAAGGTCATGGTGACTGCGGCTCTGAGGCTGGGGTAGACTCCGAACCCGTGGTTCAAACATGGAAAAGCCGGGCCCAAAAAGCTCCCCTCCCTACGAAGGAGTGGTGGATTCCCACGCCAGCGATAGCGGCGTCGGAAGACGGGGTGGTTTTTATGTAACCTTGGTTAAGAAGGGGAGCCGTTTGTTTACTCAGCCGTTGTCACTGAGGCGGCGGCTGTTTTTTTTTCGCCCGACTGGCCGACGAATGTTAGCCACGGAGCGGCGTTTGGAGCCGGGCGTGTTGCGTCGAGAACCTCAAAGAAGGCCGTCTGTAGTTGGGCTGTCATTTCGCCACGCTTGCCGGAGCCGACGGTGATGCGATCGATCGA
>JBJMGO010000102.1:0-1881 GCA_045807825.1 Pyrinomonadaceae bacterium
CCAAACGGCGAGCAAGATCGACAAGCCGATCGAAAAAGCAATAGCGATCAGGCCCATCAGCAGAGTATTCAAGAAGCGTGCGCAGATAAGGCTTGCGACTGGAATTCGGAATGCCATCGACTCGCCGAGATCTCCGCGAATAGCATTGCCCAGCCAGGATCCATACCGGGAGAGCACAGGTTTGTCTAGACCATAGACCGAGCGAAGCTGCTCGATCGTCTTCTCCGATACCTGCGGGTTATCGCGCAGCGCAGACAACGCATCTCCGCCGGCTGCGGATAGAAGCGCGAATGTGATCGCCGACACAACGACGATCATGAGCGCTCCCTGTCCGAGCTTACGAATTATGAGTTTGAGCATCAGCGGCGAGATAAGCGATGCGAAAAGCACCAACATTCTCGCCTCTTTCGCCTTTGATTTGCAAAACGAAACGACCTAAACTCGAATGGCCCTCCCGTATTTTTTCAGCACGCACTACCCCGATGAGATCACACGCACAGATATTGTTTTTGGTCGCAGTGACGGCGACGATAACAGCACTTTTTTCTTCCTGCGGGGCGCCGCCAAAGCCTGCGACCAATTCTACGCAAGGCACTAAGATCGAGCCGCACACTAATGGCACACGCGGCGGCAAGATCACGTATCGACTGACCGCTCCACCGTCGACGCTGAATTACCTGATGGCTAAGGATGAGGCAGGATTGACCGCGTCGTTCTTTATGCTGATGTCGCGGCTCGTGGAGTTTGACCACGCTAACCAAAAATTCGTGCCTGGCCTCGCCGAATCCTGGACGACGAATGACGGTCAGACCTTTGACGTGAAGCTCCGCGATGGCTTGCAGTTCTCAGATGGTCATCCTCTCACGGCGGATGACGTCGTGTTTACCCTGAACGCAATGCTCGACGACAGGGTCAAGTCACCTGCGTTTGCCGACGCAATGAAGATCGACGACAAACCCATCACAGCGACGAAGGTCGACGACACGCACGTGCGGTTCACCTTTCCAAAAGCCGTCGCCGCTCCCGAGCCATACTTCGTCAACCTCGGCGTCCTGCCCGCGCATATTCTCAGCGAGGACCTTAAGGCTGGAAGGCTCGCTGAGGACTGGAAGGTCGACTCCGATCCCTCAACGATTGTGACGAGCGGACCATTTGTCGTCACTGCGTCAAAGGCTGGCGAGCGCGTCGAGTACGCACGTAACCCGCACTACTACAAAAAGGACGCCGCCGGCACGCAGCTGCCGTATCTTGACAACGTTACGATCCTCGTCGTTACAGACCCGAATAACACCTTTGCCCAGCTGGGTCAGGGAAGCCTCGACATCGGCGACCGCATCCGTACGAATGATTTCTCAGAGCTAAACAAGGCCGCAGGCCAGATCCGCGGCTACGATGCCGGAGCGGGGCTCTCTATCGATCACATCTTTTTTAACCTCAACACAGCGGGGCCGAATGGACCGCTGAATAATGACGTAAAGCGGGCGTGGTTCTCAAACGTGCAATTCCGCAAAGCGATAGCCGCGGCCATAGATCGCGACTCGATCACAAGCACTCTGCTGCAGGGGCTCGCGACGCCGCTGTATGGCTTTGTGTCGCCTGCGAACCGCGTCTGGATCAAGGGCGACCTTCCAAAGATCGACTACGACTTGAAGGCCGCCGAAAAAATGCTCAGCGACGCCGGCTTCAAAAGGGGCGGCAATGCAGACGCTCCCGTTTTGCAGGACGAATCGGGGAATTACGTGGAGTTCACACTGCTTGTACCAGCCGAGACACAGGCCCGCAAGGACATGGCGGCGTATATCCAGCAGGACCTCGGAAAACTTGGGATAAAGATGAATGTCGTGCCCCTAGATTTTCCATCCATTACCGAGAAATGGGCAA
>JBJMGO010000103.1:0-11152 GCA_045807825.1 Pyrinomonadaceae bacterium
ATACGGCGGATGGCTGCCAAACTTTAAAGCACCGACCGTATTTGCAGAGGCGAAGCTGACGGTTCACATACCACGGCGGCCGTATGTCGAGAGCCTGCCGGGCATTCCAACCATCAGACCATTCGAGGCATTGGCGTGCGGCATTCCGCTGATAACGGCCTGGTGGAATGACGTGGAGAAACTGTTTAGACCGCGAGAGGATCTCCTCGTGGTCAGGAGCGGCAAAGAGATGACGTTCGAGATCGAGCGGCTGATGGGAGATGATGCCATTCGGCAGCGGCTTGCGGAGAACGGCCGGCGAAACATCCTTGAGCGCCACACGTGCACGCATCGCGTCGATGGACTGATGGCAATTGACGCGGAGCTTTGTAGATCAACAAGACAGAGGTTAATGGCTGCATGAACAAAGGCATGAAGATAGCTTTCTTTGGCTCGAGTCTCGTCTCGGCTTACTGGAATGGCGCGGCGACCTACTATCGCGGCATTATCAAGGCTCTCGCTTCGCGCGGGCACGAGATCACGTTCTACGAGCCGGACATCTACGACCGGCAAAAGAACCGCGATATTCCAGATCCGGACTGGGCGAGGGTCGTTGTCTACTCCGCTGAAGATCTCGACACCGTCATGCGCACAGTAGAGTCGGCGGCCGTCGGTGCCGATATGCTCGTAAAAACTAGCGGCGTAGGTGCCTTTGACCGGGAGCTTGAGAAGGCGGTGATCGACTTCGGCGGCACGGAGACTCTAAAGGTGTTTTGGGACGTTGACGCGCCGGCGACATTGGACCGAGTTCAGGATGACCAGGGCGATCCTTTCCTGCCGCTGATTCCGCAGTACGACATGATCCTGACGTATGGAGGCGGCAGCCCCGTCGTGAACGTTTACCGCGAGCTGGGTGCAAAGCAGTGCGTGCCTGTCTACAACGCTGTAGATCCTTTCACTCATCATCCGACGGCTTACAGCGAGAAGTTTGGTGCCGACCTTGCACTTCTTGCTAACCGTTTGCCTGATCGTGAGACTCGTATCGACGAATTCTTCCTGGGTCCGGCAGCACAATGTCCGGAGAGGCGGTTCCTGCTAGGCGGCAGCGGCTGGGAGGGTAAGCTCACAAGCCCGAACGTAAACTGGATCGGTCATGTGAAGACGCACGATCATAACCTTTTTAATTCGTCGCCGCTCGCCGTTTTGAATGTCAATCGCGAGAGCATGGCTCGGTATGGCTTCTCGCCGCCGACACGAGTTTTTGAGGCCGCGGGTGCCGCGGCGTGTCTGATCACCGATGAGTGGGAGGGAATTGAGATGTTCCTCGAACCGAATCGTGAGGTTCTGGTTGCCCACGACGGCGACCACGTTGCGGCGATCGTGGATACGCTGGACGAGGACACCGCCCGCGACATCGGCAAAGCCGCGTACAAGCGCGTGATCGCCGAACATACATACGAGCATCGTGCGAAGCAGCTCGAGGACCTTCTTGACGCGCGGCGACGGAATGTTCATATCTTTGTGCCGAGGCAAAGCCCGGCAATGCGACCACAAAAGTCTGCTAAGGCGGCGGGTCGCTATATCTGATGAAGATCGTATTCCTCGGATTATCGATCACCTCGTCGTGGGGTAACGGTCACGCGACCACGTACCGCGGACTGGTGCGGGAATTGGCGGCGCGTGGGCATGACGTTCTGTTTTTAGAGCGAGACGTGACATGGTATGCGTCCAATCGTGACATGCCCGCTCCGCCGTTTTGCAGAACGGAGTTGTACGGATCACTCGATGAACTGCGTGCATTCGAGAATGAGGTACGTGAGGCGAGCTGCGTGGTTGTCGGCTCGTATGTACCCGACGGGATCGAGGTAGGGAAGTGGGTGCTCGACAACGCCCGCGGCGTTATCGCCTTTTATGACATTGACACGCCGGTCACCTTGTCTAAGCTCAGACGCGGCGATCATGAATACATCTCGCCTGAGTTGATCCGGGAATACGACCTTTACCTCTCTTTTACGGGCGGTCCAACACTCGACCTGATTGAGCAAAAGCTCGGCTCACCCGCCGCGCGACCACTTTATTGCTCCGCGGACGAGACGATCTATTTTCCGGAGAGGGCTACCCCTCGCTGGGATCTTGGCTACATGGGGACTTACAGCGACGACCGGCAACCTGCGCTGGAACGTCTGCTCATTGAGCCTGCAAGGCGGCTGCCGGAGTTGAAGTTTGTCGTCGCTGGACCCCAATTTCCGGACACGATCGATTGGCCCTCGAACGTCGAACGCATCGAGCACCTGCCGCCGTCGGAGCATCGGGCGTTCTACAATTCGCAGCGGTTTACGCTCAATATCACGCGGCAGGATATGGTGCGGGCGGGGTACAGTCCCAGCGTGCGGCTGTTTGAAGCAGGGGCGTGCGGCGTGCCGGTGATCTCCGACACTTGGGAGGGAATAGACACATTCTTCCGCCCCGGAATAGAGATCGCCCTCGCTGACACGAGTGATGATGTGGTTGATGTGCTGACGCGCACGAGCGAGGAAGCTCGTCTGATGATGGGGCTTCTCGCACGCCAACGCGTGCTCAAGGAGCACACTGCAACGCGCCGTACAGCGGAACTCGAGATGTACATCAACGAGGTTCGCGGAGCCGAGGCGTACTCGCTCGCGGCTTGAAAACTTATGACCGAGTTTCTGCTGATCCGCCATGCTTTGACCGATGCAGCGGACCACTGGTACGCCGGCCGAATGCCTGGTGTGACGCTAAACGGACGCGGACATCAACAAGCCGCCGCTCTTGCGCAGCGGCTTGAGAATTTCACGCTGGATGCTCTCTACAGCAGCCCCCTCGAGAGGTGTTTAGAGACCGCGGAGCCGATCGCCAAAGCGAGCGGAAGGATGGTCGTGACCGATGATGCATTCACCGAGATCGACTGCGGAGATTGGACGGGAAAACCATTCGAGGAACTGCGAAAGGAAGATGCATTCGCACGCTTTAATAGCTTTCGCTGTGGAACTCGCCCTCCGAATGGAGAACTGATGGTCGAGGTGCAGGCGCGGATGGTAGCGGGAATTCTAAGGCTTGCTGAGAGGCACAAGGACCAGACCGTTGCGATAGTGACGCATTCAGATGCGATCAAAGCCGTTCTTGCGTACTTCTTAGGGATACCGCTCGACCTCTCTTCCCGGCTCGTTACGGATCCCGCGTCGGTGAGCATTTTCGAGCTTCGAGAACGCGACGCTCGGGTCAGAATTGTAAATCATTTGGGTCCACTTGGCCTACAAGAGGTATGATCGGCACAAAGACGACAACAGCGCCTGCGGACGCTCTGCAAGCACGTATCGAGTCGCTCGGGCCGTGGTTCCAAAACCTGGACCTCGGCGGCGTGAAGACCGCTCCCGAGCATTTTCTCGGCGACTACCCGACTGTCAAATTCAAACGTTTCGAGCACGCGATCCCCGCCGACCTGACAGGGAAGACGGTGCTCGACATCGGCTGCAACGCGGGGTTCTACTCGATCGAGATGAAGCGTCGCGGTGCCGAGCGTGTGCTCGGCATCGACTTTGATCCGAAGTATCTCGCGCAGGCGCGTTTTGCCGCCGAGGTGAGGGGAATGGAGATCGAGTTTCGGCAGATGTCGGTCTTTGATGTCGGGCAGCTCGGCGAAAAGTTCGACCTGGTGATCTTTATGGGCGTGCTGTATCACCTGCGGCATCCGCTGCTCGCTCTCGATCTGCTGTACGAGAACGTCGTGGGCGACATGATGATCTTTCAGTCGATGCTGCGCGGGAGTGAGGACGTCGCGCATGTGAAAGCAGATTACGATTTTTGGCGCACTGAGATCTTTGAGGAAGAGACGTTTCCAAAGATGTACTTCATCGAGAACCGGTATGCCCAAGACCCAACGAACTGGTGGATACCGAACCGCTCCTGCATGGAGGCAATGCTGCGAAGCGCGGGATTCGAGATCACGGACCATCCCGAGGACGAGGTCTATATTTGCCGCCGCGGCGAGCTGCCCGACGACCAGCCTCGTGCGGTTTACCCGGCCGTATGATCGAAGCCGTAATGCTCTGGAATGAGCCGAATAACGCCTCACACTGGGACTTTGAGGTGGACCCGGAGTGGCAAATATTCGGCTCGATGATCGGCACGGCGGCATCTGCGATCAAGGCTGAGGCGCCAGACCTCAAACGGGTGCTTGGCGGGATCTCACCCATCGATCCGCACTTCATTCAGCGGCTGACCGGCTTTGGCGCTCTTTGCGATATCAATCGCATCGCGGTACACGGGTTCCCGCTCGACTGGAACCACTGGAACATCAATGAATGGCCGGATCGGATCGCCGAGATCGAGGCCGTGACGGACAAGCCGGTGTGGGTTTCGGAGGTAGGCGTCTCAACGTTTGGCGCGGACGAGGTGCAGGAGTTCGGCCTGAAGAGAACATACGAGTTGCTCAAGGGACGTGTCGAGCGAATTCACTGGTATTCGCTCTACGACCTTCCTCAAGCGTGGCCCGCTACGACGCGTCATCGCGAGGCGGAGGGCTCGTCGTACTACCGGCATTTTTATATGGGATTGCTTCGCGAGGACGGTGAGCCAAAGCCGTCATTCAAGCAGTTTGCGGACTACACGCCGGAGTTTGGCCTTTGTCAGTGGTTCCATTTCGAAGATCATCGACTGGACGCCGCCGTGCGAACGATGCGCGATCTCGGCGTCAAACGCCTGCGAACCGGCCTTAGCTGGGCCGACTGGCTCTGTCCCGATTCTGAGGCATGGTTCGATCGCTTGATGAAGGCAGTCGAGCCTTTTGACACGACCATCACCTTTTGTTTTACGCCCGAAGCAAAAGGTATCCGTCCCCACCACACCTCCGCCCCCACCGACATAAACGAATACGCCGACTTTTGTGTCGAGATGCTCCGCCGCTACGCGTGAGACGTGCGTCGAATGCTCAAGGATGAGCATGAAAGGAGTATTAGATATTGTGTCAAAGAGCTGATTGACGCCCCGTCGGCATCGCAAACGATTTTTCAAAGTTGCACCCTTTGGGATCAGGTGAATTTTGAGCTGTGGGCACAACTCGCCCCCACGCCGGGAGTGGTCCCGGCGAGCAACAGGATCCCGCGGCTCCTCGTGTACTAGGGCCTGGCGGATCATTCGTCTGAAGACTTTGTTAAGGCGGATGGGGTGCGGAATGTGAGAGATGACTGTGCTGGAGTGGTCGTAAGTTCGTGTACATGATTGCCTCTTCTGTGAGTAGTAGCGTTGTCGTCCCGGTCCTGCGACAGGAACGATAGTATTACCGTAGCATACGAGTGTTGCATTGTCAAGTATTATTTTCATCTGTGCAACAACTTTCTCAACAAGCCCCGTTTCCATTGATTCTGCACGTGAAGGCGAGTAGGATTAACAGGATTCCTACCGGAACAACACGTTAACAATAACGAGGGCCTTTGACGGCTCTCGAGTCAGCCCAGGAGTACCCAATGCCGCGCAAGGTCCGTCGCACCCGTCTAGCTTTACTATTTGTCTTTATCGCCGCAGCCGCTTTTTCGGGGGTGAAGTTCGTCTCGTACGCACAAAAGAAGGCACCTGCTGCACCGACCGCGCCTACGGTTACCGCGACGGAGACGCTGACCGATCCGGTTTTGCCGCTTACGAGCAACAATGGAGACGGCAAGGCACAGCCGGGCGAGACGCTGCTTGCGACGGTGACGATCACGAACACAGGCTCTGACGCGACCGCGGTTTCGCTGGCGGACAGCCCCGGCAATTTTCTATCGCCCAAAGGTGCCAACGGCACATTCGCGATCGGCCCGATCGCGGGGAGCGACACATACGAGACGATCGGCAACACGCAGCTCGAGGTCTCGGGTGCGCAGACGATCGGCACCGGTGTCTTCGTAAGCGGCAATGTCCTGTCGAACGATTCGGACCCGGTAGGGAACACATTCTCGATAACCGCCTTTGACGCCGCGTCAACGCTGAACGGCACTGTCTCGATGAATACGGGAACGGGTACATTCACCTATACGCCACCGGCGGGTACATCCACCACGGTGGATACTGCGGACACGTTCACATACACGATCACCGACAGCGGCGGCCTGAGCTCCGTCGGCAAGGTGACCATCAATATCCGCAAAGAGAGGATCTGGTATGTAAAGAACAATGTCGGCGTCACCACGGGCCTGGGCCGCTCGACCGATCCGTTCGATACCCTCGCGAAGGCAGCGACCGCCTCGGCAGCGGGCGATACCATCTACGTCTTCAACGGCGACGGAACGACCGCAGGTCAGACGACCGGCATCACGCTCAAACTGAATCAGGTGCTGATCGGCGAAGGCGTGGCGCTAATAGCGCCAGCGACGGTCAACGGCACGACGCCCACATTGCGAGCGGCCGGGACCAAGCCGCAGATCAGCAACGCGACCGCGGCAAGCGACGCCGTGACCCTCAATGACGGCAATACCGTGAAAGGGCTGACCATTACCGGTGCGACGCGCGACGGCATCGCTGGCAGCACACATGCAAGCTTTACGGCGGACACGCTGACGGTCCAGAACAACACCGGCTCCGGCCTGCACTTCACCAGTATGACGGGCAACCTGACCCTCACGAACGCTACGATCACAGGCAACGCCATCCAGCTTGATGTGAACAACGGCACCGGTACCGTCGCCCTCAATAACAGCAACAGTATCACCGCGGGTGCCGGTAAGCGCTCGGTGTCGATCCAGAACCGTCCGCTCAGCGCCGGCAGCATCACAATAGGCGCCGGCATCACCGACAACGGCACAGGCATCCTCGTCTCCAACAATGCCTCCGGCACGATCACATTCAACGGGGCGCAGACGTTAACGACGACCACGAATACGGCCGTCAACCTCGCCACCAACACCGGCGTGACGATCACATTCAGCGGCACGCTTGGCATTACCACGACGACCGGCACCGGCTTCGCCGCCACGGGTGGCGGGACGCTGACGGTGACGGGCACGGCCAATATCACCACGGGTGCCGCACCTAGTGGGCTTTCTGTTAACGGTATGACCATCGGCCCATCGGGCGTGACGTTCAACAGCGTCAATACGACCGGTGCGGCCACTGGCATCTCGCTCGTGAACTTCGTAACCGCCGGCACCGTTTCCGTCAACGGCGGCACGATCACGAACGGAGCAGGCACGACCGGCATCTCGATGCAGGGCGCAAATACCAGCCTCAGCCTAGCCAATGTGACGATCACCGGCGGCAGCGGCTCGACAGTCGGCATTGCGAACACCACGAACTTCGGCACGCTCACGATCGGCGCGAGCGTCAACGTCTCAGCCGCGACGGCTCTTAACCTCACTACCGGAACGCTCAGCGGCACATTCGCCACCCTCACCGCCAGCGGTGGTACGAACGGCGTCAGCCTCACCACGATCAGCGGCACATCGGCAGCCACCGCGGGCACGCTTTCCGGCTCGTCCGGAACGGAGTTTCTCGCCTCAGGCGGAACCGGAACGTTTACCTACCCTGGAGCGATCACGCAGACGACGGCCGCGACGGTCGTGGATATTCAGAACAAGACGAGCGGCGGAGCCACTTTTAATGGTCTTATCACCTCCAGCAATGGAACGGGACGAGGGATCAATCTGGTCAGCAACGGCACCTCGACGTTCAGCTTTACCGGCGGATTAACTCTAAGCACGGCAGGTAACCCGGCATTCACCGCGACCGGGGGCGGGACGGCCAGCGTAACAGGAGCGGCCAATACTCTGACGACCACGACCGGCACCGCGCTCAATGTCACCGATACCATTGGGGCGAGTGGCCTGACGTTCTTGAGCATCTCGGCTAACGGTGCCACAAACGGGATAATTCTAAATAACACGGGAGCCAGCGGCGGTCTGACTGTTACCGGGACAAGTACGACCGCGGGCTCTGGCGGCACGATACAGAATAATGTTCAGGGCGCATTATTCACTTCGACTAGCAACCTCTCGCTCTCGAACATGAACTTCACCAATGCCGACAGCGGCAACGGCACAGTGAACAACGTGGACACCTCCACCTTCAACAGCGCCGCGCAAGCTGCCATCAACATGAGCAGCGTGACCACCGCGACCTTCACCAACTTGAATGTCACCGGCGGGGGTGGAGCGGGTGGCGCGCAAGTCGGCATCAACGGACAAAACCTTTCTAACCTGACCCTTTCGAATAGCACGATCTCCGGATTTGGCGACGCGGCCGCCGAGGGCGATGTCAAGCTGTGGAACGTGACTGGCACTTCGTCGGTGACCAACTCGAACTTTAGCTTCGTCAACGGCGACACGACCGGTGGCGAAAATCTGTTCGAAATCCGCAACAATACGTCAGCCTCCCTGACGCTGACCCTCACTGGGAACACGTTCAGCAATACATTCAGTTCGGCTAGCGGGTCCGGCGGTTTCGCCATCACGTCCACCTCGAGTGGAACGGTGAACGTCACCGCGGTTCACAACACATTCTCGAACATGAAAACCTCGGGCATAGAAGCCTTCGCCAAGCAGACCTCGACCATGAATATCGACATCACTGGTCAGGGCGTGGACGCGAACGGCAACACCTTCACGCCGGCGGCCGCGCCGGGTAGCCGCGCGATCGGCCTGAACTCTCAGGACACCGCGCATCTCAACTTCAACGTCAACCACAATACGCATATTCAGGGCTTCGGCGGCCCCATCGTCAACATCTATGCCCAGGACGCGGCCAATATTCAGGGGCACATCGACAACAACCCGGATATGCAGAACACGCAGCCGGGCTCAGCCGGTAGCCCGATCTTCATTCACCCACAAGACAACGCGACCGGCATAGTCGAGGTGAGTGGGAACACCATCATCAACAAAGGCAATAACGACGGCATATCCGCGCAGATACACGGCGATGGGATATCAAGATTCTCAGCTGCGCTCGATCTGACGATTGCGAGCAACACCATCAACATGCAGGGAACGAATTCGTTCGGCATCCTGCTGTCGTCAGGCGCGGCTAACACCGATGCGACCACTCTTACGGCCAACATCCATAACAATGCCGTTACGCTCGGCGGCTCCGGCAATACTGGTTTCGGAATCGAAAATACCGGCGGCTCAGCTAGCCACCTCTATCTGGAGAATTTCGTCACCGACGCCAACGCTACCTGGAATGCAAGTAGCAACACGCCAGCGAACTCAACCGCCGAGCTTGACAACACGCCGCCCGCGCCCCTTCCATCGGCGATTCCCGCAGGACATAACGGCGGCCACACCAAGACGCCGACCAACCCGATAGCTTTGGTTCGCCCATCGCCCGACCGAATGGATGATCTGGCACTGAATTCTACCGCGGAGCCATATTATACCGAGCTGTTTGCGAGTGCCGATTCGGCAAGTCTCGATTATCCAAAGTCATTCACTCTGGGCGAAAGGGCCAGAGCCGAATATGAGCCCGCGCTGAACGTCCTCGGCGACACCGCACAGGCTGAGATAGTGAACAGCGAGCAGCCAACAGTGAATAGTGTCAGCACGGAAGACAAACCTTCGCTGATCGCGGAGTTGTACGACAAGCTGACGAGCTCGATGGAGCCGACGGTGGAGGCGCAGAGTGGCCCGACATCGGGGACGGTAACGACGAGTCCGACATTCACGCTGCCCGCGGGGTCGTCTGTAACGATCACGTATCAGTTGACGGTTGGTGACGGGCCATATCCGGCGGGACTCAATAACCTGACGGACGCGGCGAGCGTGTCAGGAAGCAACTTCACAACAGTGGTCGCGAACCCTGCGGGGAGCATCCAGCTCATTGCGAGTCCGTCGATCTCTGTGGCAAACAGCGACTCAGCGACAGAGACGACGCCTGGGGCGACTATCGTCTATCCGGTGGTGGCGACGAATGCGAGCATTCCGAGCGGTCAGGACGCGACAGGAGTCGTGCTGACGGAGACCGTGCCGGCAAACACGACATTCAATCCGGGTGCAAGCTCTGCGGGTTGGACGTGCGTACCAAATGGCAGTGCCGGATCCACGTGTACTAACACGGTCGGTGCACTCTCGGCGCAATCTGGGGTCAATACGGTGACAAAGAACTTCGCGGTCGATGTCACAGGGCCGCTTGCGGCCACGGTGCTCAGCGTCGGCGACACGGCAAGCGTCGCTGACGACGGCACGAATGGTGCTAACCAGGTATCGCCGGCCAACACCAGCGACACCGACACCGTCCGCGGCACATGGGTCGGCGGAACTTCCAATGACTTCACCATTGCAGCTAACTGGGTGAATGCTCTTGCTCCGAACTCGGGCCAGAACATCTCGATCCCCACAGGCGGCGGTGCTAACTCGCCTTCGGTACTGACGGGAACGGTGGTGACGAACAAGGTGTTCTTCTCCGGCAAGAGCCTGACCATAGCCTCGGGTGCAAACCTGACGGCAAACACATCGGTCTCGCTCGGCTCGGACAAGGTGCTCGGTGCCGGAACACTGGAGATCGGCAACGGCGGGACGATCACCTTTACGACAGGCTGGGTACAGTGTGCATTGAAGAAGGACTTCCTCAACGGCCTGCTGACCGAGGGTCCTGAAGGTGCGGTCGATCCGAATGTCGCACCCAATGCTCCGCCACCGACGGTATTCACATATCCTGTGGGAACGGCGGCGGGGATGTTCGAGGTGCAGGTGACGCCGACGGTAACGTCTGGCGGCAGTCTGACCATCCAGAACTTTGACGGCAATCCTGCTCCTACGGGTGCGGGCACTACGCTGCAGAGGTTCTGGACGACGAGCTCTGGCGGCGGGATCACTGCCGACGTGAAGTTCTTCTACCATGCGACGGCGACACCGGGCGCTGTAGGCAGCTACCGCGAGCTGCGTGTCGTGCCTGTCAATCAGGTGCAGTCGTTCCCGAATGGTGCACCGTGTCCGGGTACAGGAAGTCCATGCGTCGACAACACCGCTAAGACGATCTTTGTCGCCGGTGCATCGTCGTTCAATGCGAACTGGACAGCCGGTGAGCCTCTCGGCACAACGGCCGCAATGGTCGGCATCTCGGGACGCGTGCTCACGGCAGACGGCATCGCACTCCGCGGTGTCCGCGTCACGCTCGATGACGGCACGGGCCATCCGATCTCGGCGACAAGCAACGCCTTCGGCTACTACCACTTCGACGCGGTACAGTC
>JBJMGO010000104.1:0-6336 GCA_045807825.1 Pyrinomonadaceae bacterium
CGGATCGGTCGACGCCGACACTCTCTTCCAACCCGCTGCAAATATCGAGCTTGGTACGGCCTACATGCGGGACATGCTGGATAAATTCGGCCGTATCGAGTACGTCGCCGTCGCCTACAACGCGGGACCGGACCGAGTCCCTCAATGGCGTGCGACGTTGCCGCCCGACATTGACGAATTCGTCGAGCAGATCCCCTTCAAAGAGACCAAGCAGTACGTCCAGGGCATCATCCGCAACTCCGCCCAATACCGCCGACTCTACGACGACAACGGCAACTTTCGCTCAAACGTCGGCACCCGCCCCTTACGCAGCGAGATCGACTCCAAGCCGCGGGATCAATTCACCGCGGATAATCCAGACGTGAATGTCGACGAGACGGTAACCGAATGACACCCATTCTGGTATAGAAATGGTATATAATCCGTATGGAGTTTGAGTACGATGCGGCTAAGAGCATCTCAAACAAAGAACGGCACGGCATCGATTTCGAAGAGGGACAGCAGTTATGGAAGGACCCCTTCGCCTTTAGTGTTCCGTCTCGTTATGCTGATGAACCGCGTTCTTTGGTCATCGGAATGATCAAAGAGACATGCTGGACGGCGATAGTGACCCATCGAGAAGAGAGGATACGCATCATCTCGATAAGACGATCAAGAACGTATGAATCAAAAACCTACGATAAGCGCCGAGGAATTGGATAGAAGATTTGACGCCGGTGAGGATGTGTCCGAGTACTTCGACTGGACATCTGCCCGGTCTATTCATGAACCCCCGCAGCGGGTTAATATCGACTTTCCTCGTTGGGTCGTAAATCGGCTCGACCGCGAATCAAAGCGGCTCGGTATATCACGCCAATCTCTGGTCAAAATGTGGATCGCCGAGCGACTTGAGAAGGTTGGATGAAGATGAGAGTTCCTTTAGTTACATCATCTCCGGATATCATGGGCGGCACGCCAGTGTTTGCCGGCACACGTGTGCCTATCCAAACGTTTATCGACTACCTCACAGGCGGCGACAGCATCGATGATTTTCTCGAGGGCTTCCCGACTGTGAAGCGTGAACAAGTTGTGGACTTCCTTAGAAAGGCCGAGCTCGAGATGGAGAAACTTGCGGCTTGAGGATACTGCTCTTAGTTTCACCCAATGCCACGCTGGACTTCCCTTTAGCTCCCGGACCCGTCCCACCACAGACCAGGAACCAAAACTTATACATTTGCCGGCGCGGCATTGGGCGAAGTTTTATGCCTAGTTAGGCGTCTAGTTAGGCATGAGGACGGTATCGACGACGTGGATCACGCCGTTTGACTGACGAACGTCCGCGATCGTGACCATCGAGCGGCCGCCCTTCTCATCCGTCAGGATAAGGTTCTTACCAACCATCATCGCCCAGAGCTTGCCTCCCGCGACGGTAGTGAATTCAGCCTTGCCATTTCCCTTTTTGATCGCTGCCGCGATGGCCTTAGAATCGTAATTTCCAGCTACAACGTGGTAGGTCAGCACCTTTGTCAGTGTGGCTTTGTTCTCGGGCATTAACAGCGTATCGACTGTACCCGTGGGCAGTTTATCGAATGCGGCGTTTGTCGGTGCAAACACCGTGAAAGGCCCTGCTCCCTCCAGTGTGTCGACGAGCCCAGCGGCCTTGACCGCTGCGACGAGCGTCGTATGGTCCTTGGAGTTGACGGCGTTCTCGACGATGTTCTTCGTCTTGTACATCGCCGCACCGCCGACCATCGGATCGTCCATCTTTTGTGCAGAAACTGTAACGGCCATTCCTATGGCCAACATCAAAATCGCAATAACGGATCTCATAGTAGTCCTCCTAAAAGTCTCTGAAGTTAAAGGTTATTTGCCTTTGTACCCACCAATTCGCTCACTAGCGAAAAGTCGGATTCAGCAGAAGGTTTATTTTTTTGGAGGACTTACAGGTTGTTGAGCTTTTCGCGGATGAGGCCGTAGTCAAAGCCCTGCCTGAGCAGATGCTCTGTAAATTTTTTACGCTCTTCGTGAGTCTGCGGCGCACCTTTGAGGCGAAGCCGCTTCTCGATAGCGACGTCGATAAGACCTGTCTCAGGCATCGTCTCGTACGCCGCCTTGATCGCCGTGTCGAGTGTCGTGCGGTCGATCTTCTTCTGCGACAGGCGCTGCTCGAGACGCCTGCGGCCCTGCGGCTTTTGACGAAGTTTTGACAGCGCGAGGTCACGCGCGTACTGATCGTCGTCGAGGTAGTTGTACTCGCGGAGCTTCACGATCACCTCGTCAACGATTAGCTCATCTGTCCAGCTTTTTTCGAGCAAACGCTCTCGGATCTCCCGAATGCTGCGAGGCTTTGCCGCCAGCAGCCGAATGGCTCGGGCCATCGTACGCTGACGCGCCTTTTCGCGATCCGCGATCGCGCGCGGCTTGTCTTCGGGATCAGGCTTACGGCGCCACATTGCTATACTTGTAGCACAACAAAATGGCTGATACCGCAGAGCAACACAAACCTGACGCGGAGCTGACGGACGACGAAAAGCGTGAGAATGCGATCCGCCTCGCCTTTGGCGGCGACAGAGATAAGTTTGAAAGGTTTTGCCGGGAGCTTGAGAACCGCATTCCGCCAGGCACCGCCGCCGTGCTCGGCGGCAGCTCCGTCACGGGGCACAACTACACGAAAGGCGCTCCCTTTGACGCGGAGGGTCCCGGCACCAGCGACCTCGACATCTACTTGATAGGCGAGCCGGCGGTGGAGTATTTCACCCTCAACGGTTTTTGGATACCGGGCATTCACTCGCACCCGATCAAGGACGGCGACGAGGAGATCGCTCCCGGTCTCGTGCCGCTGCGGCATAGTCTCAAAGAGATAGCCGGGCGAGAGGTGACCATCCAGGCGTCGCAAAGTTTCTTTTACTGGTTCCGCGAAACCATGCTCGGTCAGGCGTACCTGAAGATCGCCGGCACCCTCGACGAGGACGAAGATGCTCAGGGTAATGAGCTATAACATTCGCTTTGGCGGCGGCGGACGCGAGCAGCGGATCGCAGACGTTATAAACCAGGCGAATGCCGATCTCGTCGTCCTGCAAGAGGCCACCGACACGCGCATTGTCGACCGTCTGTCGGAGCTCACATCCATGCCGCACCGCGCCTCTAAGCGAGGCCAATCTGTCGCATTTCTAAGCCGATCGCCTGTCCGCAGTCACTGCTGGCAGTATCACCCAAACCTCCAGCGAGCGATCCTCGATATAGATCTGGACGGGGTCCGCGTTGTCGGTGTTCATCTAAGAGCGACGCACTCCAACCTTACCGAACGCGGCCGCATGCGCGAGATACAAGCAGCGCTCGATCACGTCAAACAGTTTGAGAATGAGTTTCACTTCCTGACCGGCGACTTCAACACTCTCGCACCGGGCGAGCTGCTAAACATGCAAAAGCTGCCGACCAAGTACAAGGTCCTCGCGTTTTTGCTCGGCGGCCGTATCAGCTTTCGCGCGATCAAGATCATGCTCGACGCGGGCTACCTCGATTGCTACCGTTTGTACCATAAAGATCCGGGTTTCACCTTCCCCGCCTGGGACCCGCACGTGCGGCTGGATTATGCGTTCACGCCCGCCAAATTCGCGGAGCGTATCAAGAGCTGCGCGGTGATGACCGAGATACCCGATCCCGCCAAGGCGACCGATCACCTGCCGCTCATCACAGAGGTCGCCTGATGGACGGCCTCCTCGTCATCGACAAACCCGCAGGCATCACCTCGCACGACGTTGTGAACCGCGTCCGCCGGGTCCTCGGAATCAAACGCGTCGGACACACCGGAACCCTTGATCCCTTCGCGACGGGCGTTATGGTCGTCATCGTGGGCCGCGCAACCCGACTCGCACAGTTTCTCGATAAAGACCAAAAGGAATACACCGCGACCGTCCGCTTTGGCTTCGAGACCGACACGGGAGACGCAACCGGAACGCGTAAGTCCGACACCGGAGTCCCAAACAAAGACGCCGCCACGCGTCTCGCGTCAGTGGATTGGGATGAACTTCTTTCCAGCTTCCGCGGCGAGATCGACCAGCTCCCGCCGATGTACTCGGCCAAAAAGATCGGCGGTAAAAAACTCTACGAGTCCGCCCGCAAAGGCATCGATGTCGAACGTAAACCGCAGCACGTCACGATCTACGAATTACGTGCAAACACCGGAACCTTACACCACAACCTGCAACTCGGGACCTCCGATCTAGAACTCATCGTCACCTGCTCAGCCGGCACGTATGTCCGCGTTCTCGCCGAGGACATCGGTCGCGCGATGGGCGTCGGAGCTCACCTTGCGGAGCTGCGTAGGACGAGGTCCGGACGATTTGACCTGTCGCAGACGGTTACACTAGACCAGCTTGCCCAGCTCGACCATGCGTCCAAAGCACTACTCCCGATGGAGAAGGCAGTCGACCACCTGCCGGAGTTCGTGTTGCACCCTGACCGCGTCGAAAAGACCCGCAACGGTATGTCCACGCGCCTCGCCGACACCCCGTTCGCAGACGCAGAGCTCGTGCGGATGACATCTCCCGGCGGCGAGCTGATCGCGATCGGGACGTATTCGGCTGACGATGGCTCGGTGAGACCAAAGGTCGTTCTGGTGTAAAATCCTCGCACAATGAAGAAGCGCAATATCGCATTCGCAGCTCTCGGCATCGCCGCCGGAGCGGTCGCCGTCAAAATGCTGACCCGTGAAGACACGGTCGACTTTGAAAATGTGCGCGACCTCGTGCCGCATTCCGACAGGTCGAATTTCGTGCACATTGACGGCATGCGCGTGCACTATCAGGAGTTTGGCGACGCGACGGCACCGCCGGTCATCCTCCTGCACGGCTACACCGCGAGCGTCTATGCGTGGTCAAAAAGTGCACCGTTGATCGCGGATGCGGGCTTTCGCGTGATCGCCGTCGACCTCGTTGGCTTTGGCTACTCGGACAAGCCGCGGCATTTTGAATACACTATCGAATCGCAATCTCGCGTGATCACGCGTTTCATGGACCGCCTCGGCATTGGTCAGGCGATCCTTGTCGGCAGCTCGTACGGCGGCTCGATCGCCGCGACGATCGCCCTCGACTGGCCGGAGCGTGTGGAGAAGCTCGTCCTCGCCGACTGTGTGATCAACGACGATCTCAAGTCCCATCCTGTTTTATGGATCGGCGCGATCCCCGCACTTGGCGAGGTGATCACACCATTTCTCGCTGACTCCGCGGCACTCCAACGTCACCGCATGCGAGGCGCTCTTGCACGCGGGAGCCATCACATGATCACGGAGGCCCGCGTAGCGTCCATTCTTCGTCCGCTTCGTGCCGCTGACGCGCACCACAGCCTGCTAGCGACCTGCCGCAACTGGAGCGCAACGCGCATCACGCGCGACGCGCACCTCATCACGCAGCCGACGCTCATCGTCTGGGGCGAGGAGGACACGACCGTCCCGCTCCGCGATGGTTACACACTCCGCGACTCCGTTCCCGGCTCGCGTCTGCTTGTGATCAAAGACTGTGGTCACGTCCCGCAAGAAGAGCGTGCCGAGCTTTTCTCGGAGCTCGTCGCAGAGTTTTGCGTTACAGGATGAACTCACGGGCATCCCTCTACGGCAGCGGCGTTTTCACTGCGATCCGCATCATCAAGGGCGAACCGTGGCTCTGGGAAAGGCACTGGCGGCGGCTAATGCACGGCGCGCAGAAGCTCGGCATCGACACATCACCCTATTCCGAAAACATGCTCCGCCAACGACTGGAAGAGAGCATCTCAGACGCGGACAACTCAAAGCCTCACAAGGCGCGTATCACCATCACCGACGAAAGGCCCTCCCCTCTCTGGAGCGATGCCGCATCGCCGCTTCCGGCAAACGTCACATTTCTCGTCTCACCGCTCCGCGAGCCGCCGCGGCCTTTCCGCCTCGGAATTTCGCCGCACCTCGTCAACTCAACATCGCCGATCGCCGGCCTAAAAACCTGCAACTATCTAGAACAGATGACGTCACTCGATGAAGCAAGATCACGGGGACACACCGAGGCGATCCGCCTCAACGAGCGCGGCCACGTGACCTCTGCCTGCATGGCCAACCTGTTTTGGCTAAAAGACGGACACCTCTACACGCCTTCACTATCGACGGGGTGCCTGCCCGGAACCACTCGCGAATTCCTGTTAGAGAATGTAAACGTTATCGAGGTCGAGGCTGGACTGCAGGACCTAACCGACGCAGACGCGATCTTTCTCACATCAGCGGGTTTAGGCGTTGTTCAGGTAAATGAGTTTGACCGCCGCGAGATGGCAAACGTTGAGCGCGAGATCCTCAATGTACTGCCGGTGTAGCATCACACCATGGAAAGCAACCAC
>JBJMGO010000105.1:0-2580 GCA_045807825.1 Pyrinomonadaceae bacterium
GAGGCTCGACGTGACCAGTAACGACTTTGGCGCGTGACCAGCGCTCGAGAGCAGGATCGAGGTGCGGAGATGCCTATAGGATTCCGCGAGAGACGAGCGCGTGTCTGCCGAGATCAGCAGGGGCGAACCCGGCGATTCTTCGCTATTCTCAGATCCGACCAGGAGCAGCTTTCGCCTTGGCACTGAGTCGATGGACGGGATCGCAGCCAGCGTTGGAAGCTGCAAGTATGTCTCGATCTCGTCGGTGGAATGGATCGTATCGTCGAGATATTCGAGAACGAGAGCGAGGCCCATCCCGAATAGTGTCGACAAAAACAGAGCGGCCGTAACCGTCATGAGTCTTCGCGGCGAAACGGGAGCGTCGGACGGGATGGCGATCTCCATTACCGAGATGTTGTTGTCACTGCCTTGTGCGGTGACGTCATTGCCGCTGACCTGCTTTCGCAGATTGTCGAGAAAGCCCTTATTCGTATCGATATTCTGCTGCAGCAGCTTTAGGTTTACCGCGCTCTGGTTTTGGCCTTGCGCGTCGGCATACTGCTTATCAAAATCCGCTCGGATCTTGTCCTCTTGCCCTTTTGCCTGGAGATATTTGGTGCGAAGGTTCTCGACCAGTGTCGACGTAATTCGCTTTCGGTATGCGTCGAGATCTTTGGTAAACCGTCCTGTTGCCTGATCGATCGAGTTCTCGTAGCTCTTGATCTGAGCGTCGATCTCCTTGATCTCCGGAGCTCCTTCCTTATACTCCTGGAGTTTCTGAGCCCGGAGCTGCCGGAGGTCGGCGATCTTTTTCATGATCTCAGCTTGGACGGATCGAATGTTGTTCTCCTGCTCCGTGACATACCGTGCCATCTCGGCCTCGGCCAGGGAGCTCACCTTATCCGGCGAGTTTGCGACAGCCATGTAATTGGCCTCGGCGTTCTTACGCTCATTCTCGGCGTCTAGGAGTTGCTTGTTGAGACCGGAGAGTCGATCGATAACGATCGTCTGCTCACCATCGCCTGTTTTGAGAATGCCGGCGGTCTGGGTAAGATTTACGAGCTTCTCCTCATCGCTCTTGATGTCTGCCTGGAGGCTTGCGATACGATCTTGCAGGAAGTCATTCGTCTTGCGGCTACTGCCGGAGCGCTTTTCCTGATTCATTGCCGTGAAGGTCTCGGCGATGCCGTTCGCGACGTATGCCGCCACATCTGGATCGGTGCTGCGGTACGTGATGTCGATCAGACGTGTGTCCTTGACCGTGGCGCGGGATTCCCGAACAGGCTCTATATCCAGATTTTTATGAATGATGTCGACGTACGGCGCCAGCCGGATGGCTTCGTTCACATCCTCAGATGTCGACAGCCCTTGATCCGCGGGAATGCTGCTCCTCGGTGTGCTGCCGTCGCGGTCGCTGGATGCGAGCCCGACCGCCTTTAAGATCGAGCGCCAGGGCGATGCCGAATTCTCCGACTTTGCCTGTTGAAACTCCTTGGTAGTGTCTAGGTTCTTTTCCTTAACGACGCGTCTGAGCAGGCTGTCACTCCACAAAAGTTGGAGTTGGGTGTTGAAGTATGCCGGATCCGCGGCCGCTACCGGTCTTTGCCGATCGGTGGTGATGAGGTCCGGATTTACCTGTTCGAGATCTACCTGAACGACCGCGTTTGCCGCGTAAATGTTTGGCTTCCGGGCCATGTAGATGGCTGTCAGAGTGGTGACGAGGACCGCGATGCCCGCGACCAGCCAAAGCCGCTTACGGACAGCTCGCCAATAGTCCAAAAATTGAAAAGCATCCGCGGCGCGTCCGGTGCTGTAGGACGGATATTTATTGTAAACGGCACCGGCTGGCGGAGGTGACAACTCGGTCGCCTCACGCAGCGGTTCTCGGATCAGATCGCGGGGTTCTTTCATTAGGAGTTATGGAATGCGATAGATAGCCGAGGGTACTGAATTCTTGAGCGCGTCGCCGATACCCATAAGGATCTTCTTTGTCGCATCCTCAGATACCGCGACGATGTCACCGGACTCGAGATACGGGTCTTTGACCTTACCTTTATCGATCTGGTTTAGGTCGAATATGAGCTCCTCGCGTTCCGTGGCTCCGGACTTTTGCCGAAGGATCCGGACATCGTTACGACGTGCACTTCCCTTTAATCCCTCACCCGAGGCAATAGCCTGCGTTAGCGTGATCGGCTCGTGGACGCGGATCGCGCCCTGCTTATTGACGTTGCCATACACATAAACCACGTCCGCGTCGAGAACGGAGATCACATCGCCGGGCTGCAGCCAGAATGTCGCCTTTCCTTCCTGCACGTCGCGAATGCTGTAGCCCGTTACCATAACCGAATCATTCACCGGGTCGTTGGCCGACTCGCGGCAAGTAGAGGTGCTACCCGTACGGGCCACCAAAAGACGTGTGCCAGCTTCTCGCGTCGGCCCGCCCGCAAGAGCGAGCATCTCAAGCAGTTGATAACGACGATTGATATAAAAGCTGCCGGGCTTCTCAACCGCACCAATAACAGCGATAGGTTGAGAATGCTGCTCCGCAACGACGACGTTTACTTCAGGATCCCGAAGATAATTTTCCTTGTAGGCGGCAGC
>JBJMGO010000106.1:0-17227 GCA_045807825.1 Pyrinomonadaceae bacterium
AGGAATGAAGCGACTTTACCGTCTCGCAACTCGCAAAAGGAACATCCGGCGAATCATCGCCGGGATGTTCCTGTTTGTGTTTGTCGTAGAGATGGCGTCGCACATCATGATCGACTCGCAGGACCCGAATGCCGTCACCGAGGCGATCTCCTGCTCGCTCGACGGGAGTTTTCCAGACCGTGCCGACTGCCCCGAGCAGCGACGCCAACAGCAGGAAACAAAGAACATGATGGACGAGATGACGACGCACGTCGTTATTGTCGTCAGCAGTCTGACGATGCCGCACTCCGGCATCATGTATCACACCGGAACGAACTACACTTCGCCAGCATTCGCGATCTCACGCGAAATCTCTCCACCTTTTCATCCGCCTAAACAGGCCTGAACTCCCACACAGCGCGCTTCTTCCGCTCGGGCTTTAAAGTCCGGGCCGCTTGCTGTTTTCAGCGATGTTTTTCGAGGCTTTGGGTCACTAGAGGCCCTTGAGACCTCATTTGGTAAAAAGATGAAAAGGATCATTTCGCTATTCATATTTTCAATAGCTCTCGCTATCTCCGTCTTTGCGCAAGGTAAAGGCACGATCACAGGCACGGTTCGCCTCCCTAATGAGGACACCGTCATCCACGGAGCAACGGTAAAGATAGCCGAGCTCAAGCAGACGACGGTCACGGCGACGGACGGCACTTATACATTCAACAACGTCCCTCCTGGCCGTTACACGGTGATCGCTCATCAAGAGGGATTCAAGGACGCGACGCAAACCATTGACGTAACGGCAGCAGGCACGTCCACCGCAGACTTTCGCTTGCAGATCACCGGAGTTCAGGAACAGGTCACAGTGACGGCGACAGGCAGCGAGACTGCGGTCGGAGAGTCGATCTCCTCAGTCAATGTAATGGACTCGTCCCAGATCACTACGCGCGCCGCGGTCGGACTTGGCGACGTTCTCGAGAATGAGCCCGGCGTCGCAAAGCGATCGATGGGCTCTGGCGACAGTCGTCCCGTCATCCGCGGCTTTGACGGTGACCGCGTAAAGGTCGCTGCCGATGGCATTAGCGTCGGTTCGCTGGCGTCGCAATCGGGTGACCACGCCGAGCCCGTGGACACCCTTTCGGTCGAGCGGATCGAGGTCGTCAAAGGTCCGGCGACGCTGCTCTACGGCAGCAACGCGATCGGCGGCGTCGTAAACGCCGTGAGTGGCCACGACGAAGGTGAGCACCCTGGCCTGCGCGCTTACGTCTCTGGAATAGGCGGGACGAATAATGCTCAGGCTGCCGTCTCGGGCGGCTTTGAGTACGGAACCGGCCCATGGATGTTTTGGTCGAACTTCAGCGGCCAGCGAACCGGCGATTACCACGCAGGCGGGAACTTTGGCCGTGTCCACAACACTTTCGCCAACAGCGTCACCGGCCAAACCGGTTTCGGCTATTTCGCCAGCAAGGCGTTCTTCACTACCAATTTCAATTACTACCAGAGCCGCTACGGCATCCCGTTGGATCCGGCCGACCCAACGACGCTTCGGTCGCTACGTATGCATCGCGGTGACCTGAAGTTCAACTTCGGCTTCAACAACCTCGCTTCTTTCATCACCGGCGCAAAGTTCACGGTCGATCTCAGCCGCTACCAGCACCAGGAGATGGAGAACGGCAGCGTCGGGACGACGTTCCGAAATTACGTCGACAGCCTTCGCGGGGTCTTTGAGGAGCGAAAGATGAAGAACGTCTCGGGCCGCTTCGGCTTTGAGACCTTCAAGCGCTACTTTTCGACCATTGGAAACGAGGTCCTTGTCGCGGGCCCCGTGCGGCAGAACATGTCCTCCGTCTTTGGATTGGAAGAGTGGACCCACGAGCGCGTGACGCTGCAGTTTGGCGGCCGTCTCGAACACAACGGCTACAACCCGGAGAATCCTGCTTTGATCGATCGGTCGTTCACCGGATTCTCCGGCGCGATCGGCGGGAAGGTTAATCTGTGGAAGGGCGGCCTCTTCGTTGCAAACTTCTCTCACGGATTCCGTGCACCGGCTCTTGAGGAGCTTTACAACCATGGTCCGCACGACGGCACTCTCGCCTTTGAGGTCGGCAATGTGAATCTCAAGCCCGAGACAAGCAACGGTCTCGACTTCTCGCTGCGTCATCAATCGGGTCGCTTTAAGGGTGAGGCGAATTTTTACCACTACCAGTTTAAGAACTATGTCTTTCTCGCTCCGCGAGGGACGTTCGATCCGGGCAGCGGTCTTGAGTTCGCGGACTACCTACAGTCGGACGCCAGATATTGGGGAACCGAGCTCAGTGCCGACATAACGCTGACGAAGTACCTCAATCTGATCACCGGCTTTGACTATGTGAATGCACAGCTCGCCGACGGACGTCCTATCCCGCGCATCTCACCGGCACGCCTGCGTTTCGGACCCGACTTCCACTACAAAAACTTTGACGTCAAGCCGGAGTTTGTCGCGGTTGGGCGTCAAAACCGCGTCTTTACCAACGAGACGCCTACAGCAGGCTACGGGACCGCAAACCTCACCGCCTCATATGTCATCGGCGGCAAGCACACGGCGCAGATCTTCTCGGTCAACGCCTACAACCTCAACAACAAGCTGTACTTTAACCACATCTCCTTCATCAAGGACATCTCCCCCGAGATCGGCCGAGGCGTCAGGTTTACGTACACTGTTCGATATTTCTAGACAACGGCCAGCAACAAAAGCCACCGTTTAGAAGCAAAGCCGCCGGACCTACCTCGGGCGGCTTTTTTTCTCTAGCCCACGTGAATTTCACGCTCCAGTCCAACGCCTCGCCAGCACTCCCACAGTACCAAGCCGCCTAAAAGCGTCGCCCACTTCTCTCCTTTACTTGCCGCCTTGGACACGGGCGGCATTTTTCTTGAATTGGATTGCAAAAAGCTATGTCGCCCGCTTTTCGCTTGCGCTTGACAGGTCTGATAAGCTACGCGTCTTATCGATGGACGCCGTACCCACATATCGGCTGCGCTTTGAGGAGAGGGAACACTACCTTTTCGCCCACGTTCAGGCAGCAGAGATCAAACTTGAACTAGAGTGCGGCTACATGCGCGAGGTCGCTGACAAGTGCGATGCGCTCGGTGCGACCCGCTGTATGGTGTTGCGTGACATACCCGAGGTGTTGTGCGACAGCGGGCAATTCAACATTGCTCGTGAGGCAATGGAGATGTTTCGCAACATCAAGATCTGCTGGGTCAATCCCTATGCCGCTAATCAAGCTTCGCTCGACTTCGCATCCATGGTCGCAACGAACCGCGGCGGAGAGTTTCGAATGTTCGGTACCGAGATCGACGCGGAAAAATGGCTTCGCTCACCTTGAGCGAGTCGAATAAACTGACATTTTTTTCCCTATGTTGCATGTGATACAGACTATTGGCTCGTGAGCATCTAATCTGTTTCCTCAAACACCAATTCGTCCCTCTCGATCCACAGGGCGGATACAGTTTTCGCTAACCTGATATCTATCTCACAGTAGGCTCGGTGTGCGCGAAAAGTGCTCTTGATCTAGAGAAAACACTTGTGCTAAATACGTTGAAAACCAATCTTGACGAAGGAATTCTCCCAATGAGCTCGGACAATTCACTAGAGGCTACGAGGTCCTATTCCGACCCGGTCGCGATGCGTGAGCGCACGCTAAAGGCTCGTGCCGACTTACTCGCAATTATGGGCCGGATCCTTGATCCAAACACCTTGGAGATGGCCAAACGGGCGATCGACGAATGCGACGCGTTGCTTCGCGATCTTGACGGCCAGCCCAAGCATCGGACCTGTTGAATTTCTCCCGCTCAGGCGGGAATTGTCGCGGACCAGTTGCCGTGGCTATGGGCGGTGTGAAACAGCGCTGCCCTATTTAGCTCGTCGTTCCTGAGACCCCCCCGGTTTTTTAGAACGACAAGAAGGCGCCGGACGAGATGGTGGGTTCTCCAAGGCGCCGCCAATTAAGGGGGAAAAGGAGCCGCGTGTCACAACGCGGCTCTTCTGTTTCTTGTCCAAGCCTCTGTCTGCTGTCAGACAACCCCTCCGTCGGCCCTGAGGCAATATTGTTCAGAATTCGTTCTTGATCCTCGCTGATCTCCCAAGGATAAGCTCGCCTGGGTACTAAACGAGGGCGGGAGAGGGAGAAAGCCAGGGTAGAACCGGCTCCGACCACATCGGTCCTGAGTCAGGGCCACGTCCCGACTTGCTCCCTCTCCAAGATCGCGAAAGCCGCCGGGCGTCACCGGCGGCTTTTCCCGTCCAAGCAGCGAATATCTCATCCTCCACCCCAACGCCCCGCCAGCTCGGACGCCCCACTTCGATCCCAAACCCTCGCGTCCTAAATCACTTACTAGGTTCCTAAAAGGGATTGGCGGACTATAAATTCAAACGACGTGCATTCCAGGCATATTAGGACCGAAGAAGCGCCTTTTTAGACGGGAAGACTCATATCCAGCGAATTAGTCGAATTAGGCGGAGTCAGATGACCCTTTCTTCCAAAACGCTTCCACATATTCAAAAAAACCATCCACGGGCTCAGCGGTGCAGACCTGTGCGAGCTCCATGCCAGCGACTGTTAGAACCACCTCGCCTATCGGGAGCCGATTCTCCTCATCTATTTCAGAGTCTAATATCAATTCTTTGCCAAAGTATGTCGCTTTGACAGGTTTCCCCAAGTTCTGCAAAGTAAAACCGCCGTGAGAATCGAACTTTATTAGGCCCACGGTTTCCAAGTGGCCAAGCCTCCCGAACAGGATTTCATTATTTTTGTATATCTCATTTTCGACATCAAGAACTAGGGTGAGCGCTCGGCTGTTCTTTCCAATTGACCACTTGAAGCGGCATAGGTCACTGAACATGTCCGCATCAGCCTTCTCAATATCAGACATACGATTGATAGTCTTTCTCGAGAAGCTGCCCGACCGGTTAGCTTCGCCTGCGAGTATGCGTGCCCAAAGTTCCTGCATCTGCTGATCCGAGATTATCCGAGACTTGTCAAAAAAATTGACGATCCAATCGTTGTCGATATTCTCGGGTTGCGCCCCAGCTTCAAGAAGAGGAATGGCCTTTGCAGTGATCTCCTCTATGTTTTCTTGCTTTCTCGCCTCCTCATCGATAAATCTCGCAAGAGCCCTCTTCTTCAACTCATCGACCTCTATATCGCTTCCAGCTTTCACGATTGCAGCCTCGGCGTCAGCCCTCGCCATGCGGCGCACCTGCCACGGCGCACAAACCCCGCCGATACCGTCCGAGATCTTCTCGATCAGCTTCGTTGCCGGCTCAGATAACTTTCCAATATCAATCAGGCTCGGTGTATCAGACATTCCTTTCGCCCCTTTTAGACACAACTCAACACGAACCGGTGCGGGCACTTGCCCAAATTCGAAGTTTCAGCGAGTTTCATTTGTTCGCCCCGATATTACAACAGAACGAGGCCGGCGGGTGAGCATGTGTGGATATACACTGCATACGTGGTCCGCTATCGCTACACAAAACTGCGGGTGTCGTGTCTTGAGGTGCGGGAGTATGCGGTCGGTGAGATGAGGGCGGCGGTGGGGTATTTGAGGACGGTGCCGCAGACGGGATTTACGGGGCTGGTGGCGGTTGGAGAGACTGTTGATGCGGGGCCGTTCAAGTTGGGGCCGACGCCGATGCTGCAATTGTCGGAGATCGTGGGGCGGACACCGGCTGAGGTTTGGGAATTGTTTGACCAACAGATCGACCGCGACCGCGAAGGCCTCATCCGCCGTGCGGCGGGGTGGGCAAAATAAAGGCCGCTCTGGCGAGCGGCCTATTTGTTAATGCGGTGGTGGAGGCTTTTTGTTTGCCTCTTCTTGTCGACGCCTCTCACGCTCTTTGCGCTTACGCTCTTTGTTTCTCTCGCGGCCCTCTCCTTCACCGCCGCCTTCCTTGCCACCCTCGTGTCCTTCGCCCCCTTCACCTTGCCCCATATAAATTCCCCCTAAGGCCGCTAGGATACCATGCCGAACGCGGCTTTTTGGGTTTGACATATTTTTAGAATCGGGCGAGAATTTGCGAGTTCTTCCAAGCAGACAAATACAACTTATTTCAAGGGGTTTCGAGGCGTTCGAGGTATGTCGAGACGCCGGCGAGAGGTGTAAAGACGCCGCCGATGGTGGTTGAGATGACGCCGAGAGGTGTTGAGACGCCGCCGATGAGCGTAAGAGCTCGCCGATGGTTGTTGAGATGACGCCGAGATGTGTTGAGACGCCGCCGATGAGTGTAAGACCTCGCCGATAGCTGTTGAGATGACGCCGAGACGTGTTGAGACGCCGCCGATGAGTGTAAGACCTCGCCGATGGCTGTTGAGACGACGCCGATAGGGTTCGAATGATGCCGAAGGGCTGACGATTCAATAATTAACAGGAGAAAAAACGATAAATGGCAACAGATCGAGAAAGGAATGTAAAGGACACGTTTGACGCAGTGCTGGCCTTTAACGGGGAGCATTCTGCGGAGTATGCGGCGATCGCCGAGGCGGCGACTCAGGCGAACCGTATCCAGGCCGCTGCGGCTGCGATGGAGACGTATATGGCGACGCAGACATCTGGTGATGCGGCCTTCGCCGTTGAGCTGAAGTCGATCCTCAAGGCCTCGGCACGCCGGAGAATGTTGGCGTTTTCGCGCACCGCGAAGGCGCTCGGCAAGACAAATCCGGGCTTTGAAGAGCTTTTTGACATGCCGAAAAGCGATACTTACGCCGATGTCCTCGCCAAAGGCCGGGAGTTGGTCGGCAAGGCCACCACGCACCACGTGTTATTTGCGACGGTCGGGATCCCGGCCTCAAAGGCAACCGACCTGAGCGACATTCTCGATCAGCTCGAAGGCCAAATCAACGCGAAGACCGTCGCCACCGGCGCGACTGTCGCTGCAACCGCAGGGATCGACGCTCAAATGGAAGACGGCATGCAGGCGCTAGACCTATTTGATGCGATCATGCGGAACTTTTATGAGGATGATCCGGCCACCCTCGCCGCGTGGAAGAGCGCGAGTCACATCAAAAGGGCCCCAAAAAAGAGCACCACGCCGCCGACGCCGCCGCCTCCGGGACCGTGAGGATTTGAACGGACTTCAATAGACGGAAAAGCGGCCGAGGGGCCATCGGAATCCGGCGAGCAGGAATGCTCGCCCCCCAGGAAGAAAGGCTGCCATTCGCGTGAATGGCAGCCTTTTTCGTGTCCACGTTTACTGTGGCTATTGTCTGATCGAGATGAGGCCGAGCACCATGTTGGTATTGTTGCTCGAGAACTGGGCGAGGCCGGTCGAGAAGGCGGAATTCGAAAAGACGAGTGTCAGGCTGTGGTTGCCCGCCGTAACGCCGCCTAGCCTGACGATGTTCCATCCGGTCGCGCAGTTCGACACGCCAGCGTTGTTGATCGTGAACGTCTCGCTGGCATAATCCGCCCCGTCGATCCGCACCGTCACGGTGGCTGTCGCAAAGGTATTGGAGGCGCCGACATTAATGACCGTGCCGCTCGACATGACGAGAGTGGTCGTGGACGCCGGAGCGTTGAAGGTCCCAATGCCCAGGCTCGTACTCCCCCCTGGCGGGAGGTTGACGGGGCTGAACGTCGGGCCTACATTCGACAAGAAATTCTGCCCGAGCGTCAGCGCCGTGCCGTCGCCGGTGAAGACGTTCGCGGCGTTGTTGAGGGTCTTTGCTCCCGTGACGGTCTGCGTGGTGGAGAGATCGACGAAACTTTTTACGATCGCACCGGTACCGCCGTTCGAGATGGGCAGTGCGTTGTTGAGCGTCGCGGTGTTGAAGTCAATACTAGACGCCGGACGTGCATCGCTGAGGCGCGAGTCTGTCGTCCGTACGTACTGATTCGCCGCCACCCCGCCGAGTTGCGACGCGTTGAGCGTCTGCACCGAGTACGGCGACGATGTGAGCTGCTGCCGCGGGATCAGAGTTGTATACGGGTCCGTCCCTTTTTTGACCGAGATCTCGATGAAGCGGTCGGCTCCCGTCAACGCCGCGACGCCAAAGTCGAGCGTGACGTTAAAGATGCCGTTTGCGACATTGACGCCGGTGCGTGTGACCGTCACCGGTCCGGGCTGCGGCTGCTGCAAACCGCCCGTAAGCTGATCGAACAGAGCGAATTGAAAGTCGTAGCTGCCGTTCGCGGCGGTCGTGGTATCTGTCAGTTTTCCCTGATATGTAAAGGCCGTCGTCTGAGCTGCCGCCGCGATCGACGCCGCCATGATAAGTAATATAACGAGCAGACCACGATTCCACGCGGCTGGTTGAGGGTACATTTTATTTCCTCCGTAAGGGCGGCTAAGTATACATCTATATAGCCGATGCGCGTGGGTGCGAAGAGAGGAAGGCTGCCAATTGCGGCAGCCTTTTTTATTTTAGAAGGTCCACTGGATGCCGACGTACCCGATGAATTGTGGATCGCGGCTGCCGAGGAAGCTGCGGCCGGCAGAGCCGATAAATGTCGCGTGCTTGGTCATGGGAATGCGGGTGCCAACATTAAAGACCGCCTGAGTGTCGCCAAAGTGGTGCGCGGGACTCGTGGCGTGCAGCTCATACAGAAGCTCGAGTTTTTTGTACTGCCGCCCGACGACACCACCGTACGAGAACTCGTCCTCGCCGCGTTTGAAGAGCCACCCCGCGTCGCTGTTAAAAGACCAGTTCTCACTCAACTTCTTCTGAAACTGAAACGGCATGAAGAAGGTCGGTCCGCGGTCCTCGATGCCTAACGCCCGCGCACGCGAACCGGGCGTGTTAAAGCCGATCGCCGGATACATCGAGATCGCCCACGTGTTCTTTTTTTCGTCGGCATCCTTAAAGCGCCAACGGACGGCGATGCTCGTATTGCCCCACGCACGGAGAGAGCTCGGATCGCCAAAATTCTTCTGGACGTAGTACGGGATCTCGATCCTGAGCTGCGTGTGCTTTGTCATGCCGCGGTTCCAGTCGATATCGGGCGTTCCCCAGAGATGACCGTCCTTCGTAAACTCCATGGTGAAGCCCGTGTTGATCTCGTAACGGCCCTTCTCGACGGTCTCTGTGTCGTCCGTGATCATCGGCGGCCCGCCTTGCGCAACCACACGCGTGGCTGCTCCGCCCGCGATAAACGAGACTGTCAGGATCGCGAGGATCAGTAGGTATCGCTGTATTCTTCCATCAGACATATTCAAAGTTTTTTAGCAAAAAAGCGTGGGGGGAGTTTGTAAGACAGAATACGACAGTCGCGTGTGCGAGTGATGTAGGATGCCATCGTGATGAAAAAGCTCCGATGTCCCGAATGCAAGTCTTACGACCTCATGCCGCCGTCGGCGGAGCGGGCAAACTGGCTTTGCAATTCGTGTTTGACCGATTTTAAGGTGGGAAGGAAAACCGCTAAGAGGATCCTGGAGCGGGCGGATAAGAAGGAGATAGATCTCGGTGAATACCGGCACTACCTCTCACATACCGCTGAAAAGAAGCAGAAGGCGAAGGCGCGAGGCCATCACGCCTGATGTGAAGCGTTCTTGTTTTCGTCGAGCGGTATTCGCACGAGAATGCTCGTTCCCGTGTCGCCACTCTCTACCTCAAAGCTGCCGCCAAGGAGCTCGGTCCTTTCCCTCATTCCGATGATTCCGAGCCCGTGCGAGCCGCGAGGGTCTCTCGGTCGATCCGCGTCGAATCCGCAGCCGTCATCCTCAACCACCAGTGCGACGCTCTTGGGCTCCTTATTCAGAAGCACGGAGACATGTCCGGCATCCGCGTGCTTGACCACGTTATTCAGCGCCTCCTGGGTAATGCGATAAAGATTGGTTTCGACCTCGGGCGGGAGTTTGCCGTTCCCGTTGGCGGAGGTCTTGACGGCCTTGAATTCAGCATCGATCCCAAACTGGTTCGACCAGTCTTTAACAAATGCGCCGATAGCGTTGTACACCCCAAATCTATCGAGCTCGCTCGGACGCAGCTCGCGTGAGAGAAAGCCGACGTCACGATCCATCCGCGCGGCTATCTCGCGGATCGAGAGGACCTGATTCTTTGCATGCTCATCGTCGGGAAGCATGTCCAAAAGCCGCTCGACCTTTAACCTAAGACCCGTGAGCATCTGGCCGATGTGATCGTGCAGATCGCGGGCGATGCGGGCGCGTTCGGCCTCCTGCGTCTCGACGAGGCGGTGCATGATCTCGCTCTCGCGAATGGCCGACTGAATCCTTTTGTGCTCTGTGATCTCCCGCGCGATCTTTGAGGCGCCTATGATCACGCCGTGTGCATCACGAACGGGCGAGACGTTGAGCGAGATATCTATCAGCTGGCCGTCCTTTCGGCGCCTGATGGTCTCGTAATGTGTGACGGCCTCGCCGCTGCGGATGCGGGCGAGAATTCCAGGCTCCTCGTCCACACGATCAAGCGGCATAAGGACCGTGACCGGCTTACCAATGATCTCCTCGGCCGTGTATCCGAATATCGCTTCAGCTCCTTGGTTCCAGCTTTGAATGATGCCATTCAGGTCCTTTGAAATGATCGCGTCACTTGCCGATTCAACGATCGACGCGTGTTTGGCCAGCTCGGCGAGATTCGTCTTGCGATCGGAGATGTCTCGGGCGATCTTTGACGCGCCGACGACGGTGCCGTTCGCATCGACTATCGGCGAGACGGCCAAGGAGATGTCGATGAGAGTGCCGTCCTTCCGTTTGCGTATCGTCTCGTAATGCTCAATGCTCTCGCCTCGCCGGATGCGGGCGAGAATTCCGGGCTCCTCATCAACCCGCTCCGGCGGCATGAGCATGGTGACGGGCATTCCGACCGCTTCCTCGGCCGTGTAGCCAAAGATCAGCTCGGCGCCCTTGTTCCAGCTCTGGATGATGCCATTGAGATCCTTGCTGATGATCGCGTCGCGAGAGGACTCGACGATAGCGATCAGCCATTTGTCAGCGGGAAAAGGTTGATGGGAGGTGTTTGCCATTATCGGGTAGCGCGTAGCCATGCCGGGGAGGAGCTACTTCTATATGAATGCGTCGTCTGGGACGCAAGCTTTAGAGCAGGGGGTATCTACAGTTTAGTAAAAAAGGCAGGCTCAACACAACGGGTCGGGCGACAGCATTTTGGTAAAATAAAGGCAGAAGGAGAACGTTATCAATAGCGTCACAGGTTTTACCCGCGGCCTCAAGCAAAACCAGCTTCGCCGGATCGAGCGTCTAAGTACGCGGCGCGTGCCACAGGACCAGATCGTCTCGCCCGAGCTAGCGCGGCAGATGTCGGAGATCAGTCACGAAACCGGCCGACAGATCGGCGTGCTGCTCAACCGGAAGGGGCAGGTCGAATACGTCATGGTCGGCACCGCGAAGCAGATCGAGATGCCGGATTTTGGCCGCGCACGCGTTTCGGAGGATCGCTTTCGCGGGTTGAGATGCATTCACACGCATCTGCTTGGCGAGAAGCTCACGCAGGACGACCTCACCGACCTCGCACTGCTCCGTCTCGACCTGATGTCGATCATTCAGGTAGACCGCAACGAGGGCCTGCCCGGCTTTGTTTACTCTGCTCACCTGCTGCCAATGAGTGGCGACGGACGAGCGACGAGTGAGGACGGGTTAGGTGAAGCCTCGTATGAGTTCCTCGAGCCGGCGATCCCCGCACACCTGGATACGGACTTCGCTTCGCTGATCAATTCGCTCGAGGACGAGATGGCGCGCGTGCGGATGACGGCACGCAACAGGCACACTGGCCGTGATCGGGCCATACTCGTAGGCGTCACCACCGGTGACGTCGACGATGAAAAGGAATCCATCGCCGAGCTCAACGAGCTTGCGACATCGGCAGACGTCGTCGTACTCGACACGATCATTCAGCGTCGGCCGCAGATAGATCCGAAGACTGTTCTTGGAAAAGGAAAGCTTGACGAGATCCTGATCCGGTCCATGCGTCTCGGTGCGGACATGCTCATCTTTGACCAGGAGCTGAGCCCGACGCAGGTGCGTGTGCTGAGCGAGGCGACCGAGCTAAAGGTGATCGATCGTCCGCAGCTCATTCTCGACATCTTTGCCCAGCGTGCACAATCACGCGAGGGCAAGCTCCAGGTCGAGCTCGCGCAGCTTAAGTACCTCTTGCCGCGGCTGGTGATCGGGCAGAATTCAGCGTTCTCACGACTGGCCGGCGGGATCGGCGGACGAGGGCCTGGTGAAACAAAACTCGAGACCGACCGCCGCCGCGTGCGCGACCGCATCGCACAGCTCGAACGGCAGGTGGACGATCTTGGCCGTCAACGTCAGGAACGGCGAAAGAATCGAGTTCAAAAACATCTGCCGATCATCTCTCTCGTCGGTTACACCAATGCCGGCAAGTCGACGCTGCTGAATGCGCTGACGCAGTCGGAGGTCTACGCGGAGAGGAAGATGTTCGCGACACTCGACCCAACTTCGCGACGTCTGCGTTTGCCATACGAGCAAGAGGTCATCATTAATGACACCGTGGGCTTTATCCGCGATCTGCCCGAGGCACTCGTTTCAGCTTTCCGGGCGACGCTCGAGGAGATCTCGGACAGTGACCTGCTGATCCACGTCGTCGACGCATCGAACCCGCGGGTGATGCAGCAGATCGCGTCAGTCAACAAAATCCTCCACGATCTCGAGTACGATCGCATCCCGCAGATCGTCGTCCTAAACAAGTCCGACCTGCTCGACGACCAGCAGGTCGCCGAGCTTGAACGTCAAATAAACCTTGACACGCGCAGTCCCAGCGTGGCAATTTCAGCTATCCGACGCGAATCCCTGAAATTGATGGTAGAGATGATCGGCGACCGCATTCAAGTTTCAAGTTCCAGGTTTCAAGTTCCAAGTTCTTCCGGCGATGTGGAGCTTGGAACACGGAACTTGTAACTCATTTTGATGAGCAAGCGAATTCGAGATCTCAGCTCGCCGGTGACGGAATGGCGACGATGGCTTATTGGGCTGGTCGGTAAGCCATTTTCGCACATGTCGGATGCCCAAAAGTTTTGGCTTGGATTCGCTGTTCTGTGTCTGACAACCACCCTGCTGATCAGCAATCCATGGTGGCGTACCGCGGCGGCCCCGATATATCAAGAGGGCGACATCGCTCGAGAGTCCATCATCGCGCCGGCCGACATTACTTTCTCCGATCCTGAGGAAGCCGACCGGCTCAAGGCGGAGGCAAAACAGTCCGTCAAACCTATTTTTCGTTACGAATCCAATAAGGCCGAGCAGGCCGTGCGGGGATTTTTGTCATCTTGGGAAATGCTGCAGCGGCACGGTGGCGAGGGTAACGCAAATCGTCCACCGACGAACGCCGACCAAAAGGGTGAGATCCACTGGACGGGCCCTGGAGGTCCGGAGGTCGCAAAGACACTCTCATCGCGGACCTTCACACGCAACGAGCTCGATGCCGTCCAGAGCGCGATCCGCGACAGTGCCGATGGCTATATCTACGACGACTCCGAGAAGCAATACTTTTCAAACGAGGTCTTTGTCTTCGACCGAGCAAAGCCAAATCAACGCTCGACAGTGACCATGCCCGAGAGCAACTGGACCGCTCTCTCGACCGCACGGGACAAGCTGCGAACCCGCATCGAGGCTATCAAGAGCCTCTCGCCTAAGGAGCAGGACGCATTCTTTACCGCCGCCTCAGTGTCCATTGAGCCGAGCGTGAGCTACGATTCGGTGGCAACAGAACAGGTGCGTCAAAGTGCGGTAGCGAGCGTGCGTCCCCAGAACATCACTCTCAAACGCGGCCAAAAAATAGTTGATGAAGGCGGGATCATTACGCCGGAGGCTCTCGCGAAGATCTACGCGGTACAACAGTACGCGGCGGCATCACGTCAGGCGAGCAGGACCCTTGGCGTGCTGTTATTCGTCTCCTCGCTCTTTTGGGTCGCGTGGAAATTCATTCAACACCGAGGAATGCTGCCGCGGCTCGCTCTCTCGGCACGAAAAACTTTCGCATTGCTCGGTTCCGTCGTCGTGATCCAGACGGCATTGATGGCCCTGCTCTTTAAAATCGCGGAATTCACCGCGATGCAGAATGTACGCTCGCCGATGAATGACCCGTCGCTATGGGCGTTTGCGATCCCTTTCGCCACCGCGAGCTTGCTAATGACGCTGCTCGCGGACCGGCCAACGGCGCTTTTTACCGGAATGTTGACGGCACTGCTGGCCGGAATACTGGCTCCGCGCGGGCTGGAATTCGCGATCTACGCGGCAATCGCTTCGTCGGTAGCTGTGTACGGTATTGGCCGTTATCGCAGCCGGCAGACTGTTACTATCGCGGGTGCCTTCATCGGCGGCGCGAGTGCCATCCTTGCGATCGGGGTACTCGCGTTTACGCAGCAGCCTTTCGTCCTGAATACGGTGTTCCTTTCTCTTGCAACCGGACTTGCCAGCGGCATTATTACGTCGGCGGTAACCGCGGTGCTGCTGCCGTTTTGCGAGTCGATCTTTGGCATTCTAACTGACGTCAAGCTGCTGGAGTTGTCGAACGCCGATCTTCCCATCCTCGGGCAATTAGCGTTGCGCGCCCCGGGGACGAACCAGCATTCGCACGCGGTAGGTCAGCTTGCCGAGGAAGCTTGCCGCGTGGTCGGCGGTAACGGTCTGCTCGCCAGGATCGGTGCTCTTTACCATGACATCGGCAAAACCGCAGCGCCGGAGCATTTTGTCGAGAACCAGCTCGGCCGGAATCCGCACGACAAGCTCAAGCCGCTGCAGAGCGCAAAGATCATCGTTAGCCACGTGACCTACGGCAGCAAACTCGCACGCGAGATAGGCCTGCCGCAGCGGATCATCGACTTTATCCCGCAACATCACGGCACGAGGACGCTGCATTACTTTTTGAAGAAAGCACAGTCGCAGGCGAGGCCTGATGAGGTGATCTCCGAGAGCGACTTTCGCTACCCGGGACCGAAGCCGCAATTCAAGGAGGCGGCGATAATGATGATCGCGGACTCATGCGAGGCAGCTGCACGTTCGCTTGCGGAGCCGAATCAAGAGAATATTCGCTTCATCGTGACAAAGATCGTCGATGCGATCGTCGCGGACGATCAGCTCGACGAATGTGATCTTACATTGCGCGAGCTTACACAGATCCGAGAAGCGATGATCCGATCGCTCGTGGCTATCTATCACTCGCGAGTGGATTACCCGGGCTATGTTCCGCCGAGCTCGTCGGGCTCGTTCAGGCTCACCGACATCAAGGCCGACAGCGAGGAACGCGGCCTCAGATACACCGACCCACGTGACCTCCCCATCTCACCCGGCGGCGAGATCGAGGACGAGGCGGTGGATCGCTCAGATGCTCCTGGACTTGCGGCAACAGGGAAGTAGACACGCTTTGGTTTTGTCGAGTTTCGTGAATTTTCGTGGTTTCAAATTCTGTCCTTGAGCCGCTGGTAGGTCATCTCGAGTGATTCGGGGATACTGCGGGTTTCGCCGATGGCCGTCAGGAAGTTTGCATCACCGACCCAGCGGGGAAGGATATGCATGTGGATGTGGCTGTCGACTCCCGCGCCGGCCGCTTTGCCGAGGTTCATGCCCAGGTTTATGCCGTCGGGATCATAGACATCGGTGATCGCTGCCTGCACTTGCTTGGTGAGGTCCATCATCTCAGCCGTTGTTTGTTTGCCAGCATCGCTGAGGAGCGAGAGATGATCGTAGGGTACGATCATCAGGTGTCCGGATGTGTATGGGTAGATATTTAGTATCACAAAATTAAACTCGGCTCGCCTGAGGATAAAATTGTCCTCATCGCTTACCGAGTTTGAAAGGATACTGCAAAAAACGCAGCCTTGCTTAGCGGCACCGCCGCTCGAGGTTATGTAATCGTATCGCCAAGGTGACCAGAGTACATCCACGGGAGGCTACTCCAGGCCGCCCTCGGCCGCTCCGTGATCGATGAACTCGACATCCTCCTTGACCCCCTGCTCATCGTTTTGATTGATAAGCTCTTTGAGCTCCTTGCCTGGTTTAAAGTACGCGACCCTCTTTGCCGGGATGGAGACGGAATCGCCGGTTTTCGGATTACGGCCCTTGCGCGAATTACGCTCCCGCACGCGAAAGCTTCCAAAACCTCGCAGCTCGATCTTTTCACCTTTGTTGAGAGTTTCGGTAATGCTGTCAAAGATGATCTCGACGAGCTGCTCGGCGTCCTTTTTGGTCATGTCGGCCTCGCGCGCGACCCTCTCAACCAGATCAGCCTTAGTCATCGTTTATCTCTCCGGATGAAAATCTCCGTAAACCGCGTTTCAAGGTCGATAAGGTCGCCGTTAGACCGACCCCGCCTCAGGCTTAGCCTCGTCAGAAGCAGATGCTTCAGCCTTGGGAGCATCATCGCTCATGGGCTGCTCGGCCGCCGGAACTTCACCACCGGTTTCCGCGGTCGGAGCTTCGCCAGCCTCGGCGGCAGGCTCCTCACTTTCGGCAGGAGCGTCGTCAGCGGCCTCTGAAGTGCCTTCTGCTGCTTCAGTTGCTTCCTCAGTAGTCGCGGTCTGTGCAGTCGGAGATTCATCTGCCGCGCCATCGGCTTGTACCTCGGAGCTATCTGTCGGCGTTTCGCCCGCAGAAGTCTCTGTCTCCGCTGCCGTAGCCGTTGACTCCTCCGCTGGAGCAGCCGCGGCGGCCTCGGCCTTTTCGGCACGCTTCTGCTTCTTGGACGGCTCTGCGGGAGCCGGCTCTGTGGCGGCGGTCGAACCGAGCCTCAGGTTAGCGAGTTCGCCGAGGCTGGCCATGCCGCCCTTGGCTTCACTCGAAAACATGCGATTATCCGACACCGGCTCGTCCTTCTTACCGACAGCACGATGTGAGAGACCGATCTTCTGGTCAGCGGCCTCGATACGCAGGATCTTGAAGTCCATCTCCTGACCGAGCTGAGCGACATCCTCAGGCTTGTCGACGCGGTCGTCAGACAACTCGGAGATATGGCAGAGGCCCTCAAGGCCCTCTCCAAGCTCCACAAAGACGCCAAAATTCGTGAACCTCGTGACCTTCCCGCGAACAACATCGCCCGTTTTGTGGGTCGCACTGAAGGTCTCCCAAGCAGACGGCGTGAGGTCCTTCATCGAGAGCGACAGGCGCTGGTTGCGCTTGTCCACGTTGGTGACGATAGCGTCGACTTCCTGGTCCTTCTTGAGCACATCCTTCGGGTGCTTGATCTTCTTGCCCCACGAGATGTCGGAGACATGAACGAGACCGTCGATGCCTTCTTCAAGCTCTACGAATGCCCCGAAGTCAGTGATGTTACGGACCTTGCCGCGG
>JBJMGO010000107.1:0-9111 GCA_045807825.1 Pyrinomonadaceae bacterium
CTTAATGATCTCGTGACTGTCAAAAAGGCCGAAGTATACAAATCCACTGGCCGTGTCTATCGCGGCGCAGGTGGGATTCTGGCCGTTGGGGTAAGCAGGCAGTTGTAAATTGCCGACGCGTGTAAAGTCTGAAAGGCGGATCTTTACTATGAAAGTGGGATTGTTGATGTTGTTGTTGTTGGAGGTACCAAAGTACGCAAAGCCGTTGACCGTATCTATAACAGCCGAGAGAAGTCCGATCTCGTTAGTATTCAGTACCAGGACATCAACGATAGTAAAGTCCGAGAGTCGGACCTTGAAAACGGCCCCGGGACTTGTGAGGGAGCCGAAGTAGGCAAAGCCATTATTCGCATCGATCACCGCCGCCTGGAACCCGGTACCCGTCTCGATAACTGCAACACGAGTGAAGTCGGAAAGCCGAACCTTGATGATGTCGCCGTTGTACCCGCCAAAATAGACAAAGCCGCCAGCGGTGTCGATCACGGCGCTCCCAGGCGCATCGTCTTCACCGGTCAGAACCAGCGCGCCGACACGGGTGAAGTCCGACAGACGGACCTTTACGACTGCGCCGGGGCCAACCGTTGTCGAAGTGCCGAAGTAAGCAAAACCGTTAACAGGATCGATCGCGACACAGTTAGGAACTTCGTTTTCGGTTAACGTCAACGCCCCACTCCTCCCGAATGAACGGGACAGGGCCTGGCTCGGAAGCTGAGACGAAAAGGATTGAATTAGCGGATTAGTTTGTGATCGAACGCGGTCCTGGTTACCCAGTGCCGGGCTGGACTTCAGGGGTGTGAGACCCAGAAGTAATGGATCGATCCGTGATCGATCAAATCCAGGTTGCCGGTCCGAGCCCGGAATGGCGAACGGCAAAGCAGACGGCGGAGGTACCGCAGCTCCGAGTGCTCCTCTCAGGGGGCCGGCCGTCGTCACATCGCTCGTTGCTCTACCCGTGTACTCCAGGCTGTTCGGTCCGTGCGTTGTTACATCCAACAAGCCGTCGCCCTTGAGGGGTTCGCCGTCACCGGTTAGGTTGAGCTTGCTGTTCGCGGCCATTGTTACCACTGCGGGAGAGTTGATCGTAACCGATCGAGCGATCATCGACTTGCTGCTGAGCAGCGTCCCACCGCTCAGAGCGGCTTCGTATTGAATTGTCAGGGTCGCGTCGCCGCCGATGAATGCGCCGCCCGTTTGGCGGTAATGGCTGACGCTCAAGTGATAACTTCCTTGATTTAAAGTTCCGCCCGCGAGGACCAGATCATTACTTACCGTCAGGTCGTGCTTAAGAATAAGCGTGCCTTGATAATCCGGCTCAAGGATTATGCCGGCGACGGTGCCCGAAGAGTCTGGGTCCACCAGCACTTCTGAGCCTGAGAGCGCTGCGAAACGCGCCACGTCCGACGGTCCTGGTACTCGGTTGCCTTCCCAGTTGCTGGCATTACTCCAGCGATGATCCTGGATGCCGTTCCAAGTGACAACGGCCGACGACTTTACGGATGCAATGGCTGACCCTGCAGGCACGATTGCGGGCTCTTGCCCGGCAACCACCAACCTGCTAAAGGCCATCAATAGGAGCGCGAAGAAGCTTCGTAAATTCATAGGAGAAGGTGTCCAATCTTGAATCATCCTTCCACCCTGAGTCAAGCGATGTCGATGGAGGTAATGCGCTTCTCGGTTCAGCGAAACTCCATTCCTGGATGGACCCTCAGAAGCCTTGGTTGGTGCGTTTGTACCAGATGGAGGACCTGCCGCTGTGCGGGCCCGGCTTGCGATGCTCCATACCGGCCGCGGCGGATCATATACGATCGCGAATACGCCAGTAGTGGAGGATGACTTGGATCTCGTCGTCGGTGAGAAGGTCGACCACTTGGCGGCGGCGGGCTTCCTCCGCCTTGCATGCGTCATAGCCGAACGTGTGCCAGTCAGCGGGACGAGTGGTCCTGAGGCAGTTGTTACGATGTGCCGGTGTGATCGCCGGCATCGCGGGAGCATCCACAAGATGCACCAACACCCCTCTCCGCCTCCGACCCGCCGCCCTATCTGATCTCCGTCCTCGTGGGCGGGCGGTTATTATTCGGCGTACTCCTCAGCTTGCCCGACGCGATCATCACAAAGGCCTTCGCCCCGATACTCATCTCCGGTGCCCTCGGCGGCACCATCATCGGCCTCGTCATCGGCAAGTGGGGCAAGGATTGAGATCCCGCCGAACGCCGCCGCCCGCCTATTGCCGTTGCCTTTAGGCAACGGGATCTGAGAGACAAAATAGAATGGGCTTTAGCCCAACCGCTCGTGGGGCTAAAGCCCGATAGCAGAACGATGCCGGCCGTTCGCTGAAGCCAACGGCAATTGTTGCCGCACAAATGGTTTGTTGCATCGATAAAAATAGTTCTTGACAACGCAACACACCGGCGCTAGCATCTATATCGGCTGGGAGTCTCTGACTTCCGGCTAACGCAAATTTACACGAGACGAGGCAATCCGATATGCACGCACACATCCCCGCACATCCACCTTAGATCAGCGACATTCATTTCTGCCAGGGCGGTCGCTTGGGTGCGCCGCAGGCGTCACTGTCGCCGCTGCGAACGCAGCCGGCGAGCCGATCTTCCTCTATCGGAAAATCGGGTTTTTGAAAGGGTGCTTCAAAATTAAAAATGCGGTTCCGCTAACGAAGCACGGATCTTTGATAACTGAAGACAAAGAAAGAGAGAGAGAGCTACCCTCGCCGCTGCATTTGCGGTTTGAATCCGGGCTCGTCGGTCTTAGAAGGATCGTAGTAAATGACCGTGCCGCCGAAACCGACGGCCCAGCCGTGACCGTTTATAAAGGAGATGCGCTGGAGAGTGTGGTTGACGGGCGAGCTATAGTCGTACCACGTCTGGCCGCCGTCGCGTGTGCGGACGATGATGCCGCTCTCGCCAACAGCCCAGCCTTCGGTTGCGGAGGTGAAGGTCACGTCGTTAAGGTCGGCCGTAACGGTCGACTTTTGCTCACGCCAGAGACGAGCACCGCCATTCGAATGAAAGATCTTGCCGCCCGAGCCGACAGCCCACGCACCGAGCTTAGAGCCCGCAAACCACACTGCGTTGAAGCGGGTCTCCCTGTCACCGAGCAGCGTCGCTTGGCCCCACGTCATACCGCCGTCCTCGGTGAACATGATCGTGCCGCCCGCGCCCACCAGAGCACCGTAGGCGTCATCTGAAAGAGCCCCATCGAGCAGAAGGAAGTGGATCGCAGTGTGGGACTTTCGCCAGGTGACACCATCAGGCTGGAGCTTGTAAAAAATGCCTCCCTCACCGAAGGCCGTTGCCGAGCCGTCCTTGTTGAATAGGAGGTGCGTGACGCGTTCGCGGCCTGCTCCCTCAAACTCGATCTTTTCCCAGGACTGACCCCCGTTAGTTGTTTTGCGCAGGTATGAGACGGCCTCGCGACCGATGTTATAGATGTTGCGCTGGCAGAGCAGCCAGCCTGTGTCGTTATCGGTGAAGCGGATCTGGACGAGATCGTCAGTCGTAAACCGGTCACGTGGAGCCCATGTCTTCCCGCCGTCAAGCGTCGAAAAGATCACTCCGTCGCCACCGACTATCCAGCCGCGATTCTCGGTTAGGAAGAAGACGTCCTTGAAAGACGCTAAAGTGTTGAGCGGCCGCTTTTCCCAGTTGGCGTGAGCAAAGATCGCGCTCAGCAGCAGTACCGAGACTGCGGCCGCAAGGATCCTCATTTTGCATTTTGCATTTTGCACTTTCTAACTGTTTATAGCGGTGCCATGTAGCGCAGCATCGAAGCCTTGCTCATATAGTCGAGGACCTTAGATAACGTAAAGCCCTTACCGGTAACAAATACTTGATCACCCGGCTCGAGATACACCATGTCAGCCTTGCCGGCCTCCATCTCCTCGAGATTGACGACTCGGCGGGCCAGACGGCCGTCCTTGCCGTAGCTTACGACAGCGACCTGTTTCTTATTACCGTCTTTGGTAACACCGCCGGCATCGAGCACTGCCTCATAAACGCTGACCTTACGATCCATTACCCGGACACCCGGCGTAGCGACGTTCCCCATCACGCTGTACCGTGTGGCGACCGCCTTGTCGAGCGTCACAGTAACTTTCGGGTCGATGATGTATTCGTCTAGCTTCTTGGTGATCTCCGCTGCGACCTGATCGATCGTTCGCCCGGCAACAAAGATTCCGTCGCGAATGAGTGGATATGAGATACGCGCGTTCGGCGGCACCGTGATACCGGATTTGCAGTATTCAGGGCACTGGCCAAAGACCTCGACCGTTACCTGATCGCCGGGGCCGAGGCGATATTCTTTAAGGAAATTTTTGTAATACGGCAGGATCTCGTCGTCGAGCTGCTTGTCGGCCGCAGCTTCGCCTGTCGCCGGAGTCGGTGACGGGTCTGCGGTGCTCGATGGAGCCGGCAGCAGGACCTTGTCCTGCTTGACCGTCGCCGACTTGTCGTCCTTATCCTTTTTGCCGTCCTTCAGCGTCGGCGGCTGGGCTGACGCCGCGGCGGCCGCGATCATAATGCCCGCGGCAAGCATGGTGACACTCTTAAGTAAAACCATTGGTCTCGTCCTCAATTAGATCTTCGTTCTCACGCGATAAAACTCGTATTCGCTTCCTCAATCCAGAACTATCGTCCGCCGCGGCTAAATAGAACGGTCTTTACCGTCTCAAAAACGATCATCAGATCCAGCGTCAGGCTCTGGTTCTTTATGTAGTAGAGGTCGTATTGCAGCTTTTGAATGGCGTCCTCAACCGATGCGCCGTACGGATACTTGATCTGCGCCCATCCGGTGAGACCCGGTGCGACCAGGTGACGGTGCTCATAGAACGAGATCTCTTTGGCGAGCTGATCGACGAAATGTGGCCGCTCCGGACGCGGGCCGACAAAGTTCATCTCGCCCTTGATGATGTTCCAGAATTGCGGGATCTCATCGATCCGAAGCTTGCGAATGACACGTCCTACTCGCGTCGCACGATCGTCATTGGTCATTGCCCAAACGGGCAGTCCGTCCTTCTCCGCATCCGTTTTCATGGAGCGAAATTTTAGCAGCTCAAACACATGCCCGTTCTTCCCGACACGCTCCTGTCTGTAGAAGACTGGCCCGCGCGAATCAAGCTTGATCAAAACCGCGGCGACCACTGCGATCGGTAGCGACAGCACGAGACCAGCCAGCGCAAGGCCTCGGTGGACGCCTTCGCGCAAGATAGCCTTGATCGGTGTGTCACGTTGTCGCCCCGCGAAGATCAACCACGAGGGCCGGAGCATGTCGACGTGCACCTTGCCCGTGATGCGTTCAAAGAACGAAGTACATTCCTCGATGGAAATATCACCCGCGAGGCTCATCTTGAGCAGTGCTTCCGTCGGAAATGCGCCGCGTCTTTCACGAACGGCGATCACGACACGGTCAACTTTCTCAGCGCGAATTACGTCCTCGAGTTCATGTGCTTTGCCAAGGATGATCGAGCGGCCAAGCTTCTCTCGGGGCTTTGCACCGTTCTCTGAGAGAAAGCCCACAATACGGTAGCCGGCATCACGTCGCTCCCATACGGCCTCAGCCGTGTCGAGTGCCGTCTTGCCCGTGCCGACGACCAGGATCTTCTCACCGATCTCAGGATGGCCCGTGAGCGAGTGGATAAATATCCTCCAGCCGAGCAGCAAACCTAGCACGATCGGCACCGATATCACCGACACGCCCCGACCAAGCAGCAGAGTCGGGATGAAATAAAACATTAAGGCAAGCAACGCCCACGCGATGCCCAATGCCTGCACCATCCGCAGCAGCAGCTCCCGGCGGCGCGTCATCACGATATAGTCGTAAAGATCGTAAAAATATAGGATCAGCAGGCAAACACCGGCCGCAAGCGCGATCTTGAGCCAGCCGTCCCGCTCATCGAGATATTCCGCCGTCCCGCTTACTCCAAGACGCAAATACATCGCCAGGATGATGCCCGCAAAGAGCATCGCCGCGTCGGCGAGTATCAGACAGAATATCCTGAAGCTAAAACGAGAGACCGCCATGCTTGTCCTTTACGGAGCGGAGGCGTCGTTTAGCCTCCTGTAGTTGTAGTAGCCGTACGAATAGTGCGACTCGGCCATCACGTCCTCGCTTTGGTTCAGGACGACCCCGAGGAATCGATCCTTCGGCAGCGGCTCCATCACGCGATCGACCAGGCTGTAACGCGTGCGGTTCGCGCGAATGACGAGCACGGCAGCATCGGCCTGATTGATCAGGAGTGTGGCGTCGGTAAAGATCCCAAGCGGCGGCACGTCGATGATCGTAAAGTCGAACATCTCCCTCGCCTCCGTCAGAATATCCTTGAATTTTGGTCCCGAGATCAGCTCGGCGACGTCCTGACGCGCTTCGCCGCCAGGCAGGATGTGCAGCCCCGACGGCTCGAGCTTGATAATGCAGTCCGCGAGTGTAGCCGTTCCCGAGAGAACGTCAGATAGCCCCTTGTCCGTCTCTATGCCGAGGTAATCCGCAAGACTCGGCATACGGAGGTCGGCGTCGATGATCAACGCATTAGTGCTGTCCGTCTGTGCGAGCATCCACGCGAGATTCATGGCGGTGATGGATTTACCCTCACTAGGATTGACGCTCGCAATAACGATCGACTTTAATTCGTTACGTTGTCCCTTATGAAGTACATGCGTGCGAAGCGAGCGATACTCCTCGCAGTAGCTCGAGTGTGGATGTGTTATCGCGACCAGTCTTGGCTCAACGCGCTCAGCGTCCACCGTCCAACTGACAAAGTCAGGCAGTTGGCGGACGCTAGAGCGAGTTAAGGTTTCGGCGTTCAATTTTGCCCCGGCAGTTTGCTCCGTATCCAGATCAGGGAGTGCCGTCCCGATAGAGGATCTCGGCTGCCCTTTGAACGCCGAACTTGGTGTACCGATCCTGATCATCTCGTCCGCGAGCTCGTCCGGAGGCGTATTCTGCCGCCGGCCGCTCGGGTCGAAAGGAACAACGTTTCGCGGCATGAATTCACCGCCGTTTTCGGTACTCTTCTTTTGTAAAGCCTTGAGAATGCTCATGTTGCAGCTCCAGACGCGTCTAAACTCTCTTATATCTCTGCGCCACGCCATCGATCTCGAGCAGGATCTCGTCGTCGTCGAGCGGGCGGTAGGTTTTCACTTCGATCTTGTGATGTCCATTGCCATTGCCATTGCCATTACCGTTGCCGTTGCCGTTGCCGGCTCCGTTAACGTTTCTGCGGATCTTTGCTTCATGACCGTTCGCCTTCGGCGCGACTACGGGGATCGGGATAGGCCTATTCTCGATCTCCAGGACATCGGCAGGCGGCTCCGAATGTCCGTTGCCATTGCCGTTAGCTGGTTCAAAGGTGCGTGATTTCACCGCCTCGTGACGCTCGCGACCGTTCGACAGCTCGTCCATTGATTCCGGTTTGAGAACGCGTCCGGGTACGCCGGACTGCTCCTGGGAGGTTTGGGCAGCTTTTGTGAGTTCCTGACGCGGCAGCATATCGAGACTCTCCGCGACCTGCTCCACGATCCCACGATCAATGATCTGCACACCCGCGGAATACGCCGCAAGCATCGCATTGTCGCAAAGATTGTTGATATTTCTGGGAATGCCCTCCGAGCAGCGGAAAATGTAATCGACTGCCTCGGGAGTAAAGACACCGGGGCCTTGTGATCCGGCGATCAGCAGGCGCTCTGAGATGTAGCGGTCGACCTCCTCAACGTTCGGAAAGGCATGCATCACGCACCGCAGCGCGACACGCTGCTTGAACTGCCTCAGATTCGGCTGATTCAACCTGTCCCTAAGCTCCGGCTGGCCCGTCAGCACGATCTGCAGGTGCTTTGCCGTGTCAGATTCGAAGTTCAGGAGAAGTCGGATCTCCTCCAAGACGTAGTCGGACAGATCGTGCGCCTCATCGATGATGATCACCGTTCGCAGTCCGCGTCGGTGACGTTCCTCGAGCACGCTGCCCATTGTCGTGAGCAACTCGCTCTTGTTGGACCAATCCTTGATCCCCAGCATCTGCGTGACGTGGTGGTAAAACTCCTCGACCGAAAGCCTTGGATTGAACACGTATGCCGCGAGAACGCTCGCATCCAGCCGTCGAAGGATCCAGCGAAGCGCGGTCGTTTTACCCGTGCCGACCTCGCCCGTTAGGACGATCAGCCCCTTCGCCTGCTCAAGCCCGTAATAGAGGCTCGCAAGCACTTCGTTATAGCTCGGCGTGAACACGATGAAACGCGGGTCTGGCGTCAGCGTGAACGGTGCGTCGTCTAGTCCAAAGAATTCGTTATACATAACTAACCTCTCGTCAGTGGCCCGCACCTTAGTGAGGGCACCTTTGGCACTCGTCAGTTCTTAGCTGACATTCCCCTAACTCACCAAGCGGTCAAAAACCCTCGTCGCCTGCAGGATCAGCACAATGATCGGAATGACTCCGACCGCCGCCGCGGCACCCGCCGCGAGCTTGAGCCAACCGGAGCGTCGTATCCACGACTTTTCTGCGGAGGACAGAAGCGGCGGCACTGAGGCAAGCACCGGAAGCTGCGTGTAATGTTTGACGTCCTCGAGGTTTTGGACCCTGATCATTCGCGGCACTTCGTAGCATCCGGCGAGGATCAATCCAACCAGAAGGCCGATGCCTGTACCGAGGAGCGTCAGCAAAAATCGTTTTGGCGCGACTGGTGCGACCGGCACATTCGCCGGGTCTTGGACACGGATCGTCTCGCCCTGAGCATTGGTCTCAACGCCGACAACTGTTTCCGCGTCGTTCTTTTTCTTTAGGATCTCGTCGAATGTCTGCTTCGCCGATTGGTAACGGGCGTTGACGCCCTCGAGGGCGACCTTTACGTTCGGGATCGAATTGATCTTTACCTCGAGTGAGGCGATCTGGCCGGCGTTCTGCTCACGCTCGCCATCCTTTTGTGCAAGCTGCTTCTCGATCGAGCCGATCTGCGACTGGATGCGCTCGTTGTCGAGCTCGAGATTCTTTTTCTGCAGCTCGGCCTTGCGGCTCGATGACTGCGTCGCCGTCTGCACACGCTTATCGGCACTGCGGTGGAGATTCTCAAATTCCTCATTCACCCTTGCGATCTCCGACTGCTTTGCGATCAC
>JBJMGO010000108.1:0-18452 GCA_045807825.1 Pyrinomonadaceae bacterium
GCTTCGAGGGGATTCGGTAGTCCAGCTCGCACCGGAAGAGAGAACCCGCCATGGTCAACGTACAGGTCCCGCCCGTGTGCTGAGTGTACGTGCCGATGATCCTTGGCTGCGTAAAGCTCGAGAATGACTGATCTGCTCCCAGCAGCTCAAAGTAATCTACGCGATAGTACGCACCACCAAACGATCCGACCGGCAGCTCGAAGCGGAGCCGGTCCATAAAGAGGCCGTAGCTTCCAAAGACCTTGGTTCGGCCATCGCCAAACACGTCATACGCAAAGCCGACACGAGGCATCAGCTTGTCTTTGAAGGAGAAGCTAAACGCCTGCCCGCCCTGGCCTGTAGCCGTGTTAAAGGCCGGCAGATTTTCCTTCTCGGCGCGGAGACCGAGGTTGAGCGTCAGCCCCTTGATCGGGGTCGTCCAGTTATCCTGGGCGTAGATCGTCTCCCAGCTATTGCTGCCCGTGGCCCGCTCACCATAGTTGGTGAGAATACCAGAGCCGAAGTTACCCGGGGTAGCTGAAACAGTTCCACCGAAGGTGCCCGTCAGAGCCGTCACTGGTATACCGTAGTACAGAGTAGTGATACCACCGACATAACCTTCGTCGATGTCGCTGAAGACCTTTCCGTGCTCAAAGCCTGCCTTCAGCTGATGACGGCCGACAAAGTTGGCCTGATAGCTTGCATCGATATTCCACGTATCCCGACGCGACACATTCTTGTTGGTCAGGAAGTTAGACGAGGCGGGAATATTGCGAAATCCGCGAGTACAACCGGAATTGTAGTTCTGGGGGTTGCCCGACGAGGAACAGAGGAATCCTTCTTGTCCAAAGTACCCGTAGGACGCCGGCTTGTCATTCAGGAAGTTGTGACCATAGCGGAAGTTCATAAAGAACTTCGACGTCGGTGTCCAGATCGCCTGCAGCGTGGTGTTGTTTGAGTTGACACGTCCGCCCTGCGAGTTGGTTGCCTCCGCACCGCTATATCTCTGGCCTCCGTACACAACGCTCGGACGCGAGCCGATGCAGAAGGTAGAGCAGGGAATGCCACCCTGATCGATCTCAGGATTCCAAAGGAAAGAGCCCGTGAACCGCAGGGTATTTGAGGCCTGTGCGTCTATACGCGCTAATGCGTATTCATAACGCGTTCTTGCCCGATACTGCTCTGTTGGCACTAGCCACGGGGACGTGGCGGTAGGGGCAGACGGCGTCAGGTTGAGCGTGTTGCCCGTAACGGACTGGTTGTAGTAGCTGATGTCGCTGTTCGTCTCAAACATTTGGGGCGAATAGCTGCCAAAGAACCAAACGCGGTTCTTCACGATGGGACCACCAATATTGGCCGTCGGGAAGAAGTTCACGTAGTTGGACTTTGGATTGGTGTATGTAAAGTTGAAGGGCTGCGAGGCAGCATTTCGATAAAGATAGTAGCTCGGGCGATTGCCGGCATTCAGCTTTGATGTGTTGAACTGCGTGCCAAATTCACCGTGCCAATCGTTGGTACCGCTTTTGGTAACAACGGAGACCACACCACCGCTCGCGCCGCCAAACTCGGCCTCAAATCCGCTGGTCTTTATCTGGACCTCGGAGATGACCTGATTGGGGATCGCATTATTTGCATTCAACGTACCATGACGGAAGTTGTTGACCTCCTGGCCGTTGATCATAAAGTTATTCTCCGCACCCGATGCGCCGTCCACCTGAAATCCGCCCGAGAGAGGCTCCGAACGCACGCCAGGATCTAGGCGCAGCAGTGAATCAAAGCTCACACCCTTTGGTACTTGGTCGATCAGGCGCGAACCTATATTCGTCTGTACCGTATTGTCGGTGGGATCCACCACCACCTGATTGTCAGCTCCATTGACGTTCACCGTCGCCGTGTTGCCTGCGACGGCAAGGCTGAGCGGCACCTCAACCTCCTTACCAACCGCGACGCGGACCGTCGCCGGCTGCATTGAAAACCCAGTTGCCGTCACCGTGACGCGATAGTCACCCGGCGGCAGCTCCTGAACCCGAAAGTATCCGTTCTCGTCCGCAGTGATCGTTCTGTTATATCCCGCAGTGATACCAGTGATGGTTATCGATGCGCCGGGGACGACCGCTCCCTGCGGATCCTTTACCGTGCCCTGCAAACCGCCCGTGGTCTCCTGTGCCAACGCTGTAAACGCGAACAGCGCGACTAGTGAGAGGGCGGTGAGGACGATCTTGATCTTGTTTCCCATTTCTACTCCTTGATGATTTCGCAAAAACCCAAAGCCCGTGGCCTGTGGGGTGCCCGAGCTTTCCTCGTAAACGTGCTCCTACAGACTGTAGGACTTTTCCTACTCCGTCTGCAAAAAGCTTGCCACGATGGGTCACTCGATCGAAGTGTTATAACAGCAGGGTTTCCAAAGACCTGTGGCCCCCAGAACGTCTTTATTCACAGCGTGTTTCTCCAAATTTATGGAAAAATCTTCATGTATCTGGACCGAGTCGCAAGCATTGTACTGTGTTGAATTCTTGTAGGAAAAAGGAGAAGACCAAGTTAATTATGCTTCAGTCTCCCCGCATACAAATCCAAAAAATAGTAGATTTGTAAAGAAACGTAAAAGGACCGATGCGACGGCTAGCTATCATTGGTGCCGCCATAACAGCTAAGTGCCTAAAAACAAAGCAGTTGCGGTGAAGCTGGCGGACAAACGTCTCTTTGGCTCTGAATTTGCGTTTTAGTCGACTGATATTACTTTTTGGTCGGCCAGGCCAATGATCTCCTCCCGCTGCTGGTCCCACGACCAACGTGATTTTCCAAAGAGAAAACTTTTCAGGAGTTCAAAAAATGAGAAAATTCCTTCTATTGTCGATCGCGACATGCCTCATCGCCTTTGGTGCGATCGCGGCATCGGCGCAGACATCGACTACCGGCGAAGTCGTCGGTGTTATCACCGATGCAAATGGAGCCGTCGTTCCGAATGCTCAGCTGACACTCTCAGGCTCGAACATGATCGTGCCTAAGACGACTCAGTCTGACAGCGAAGGACGATATCGCTTTGATGCGGTGCCCCCGGGCAAGTACACGCTTGCCATCGCGGAGCTCAGCGGTTTTGCCGCGAGCCGCCAAGAGAATATCGAGGTCAACCTCTCGCACAGCACGACTGTCAACGTCACAATGTCCCTCAAGGGCGCAAACGTGAGTGTTGACGTCAACGCTACGCCGCTTGTTGACCAGGTAAGCAACACAACTGGTACCAACATCACGAACGAACAGTTCTCTAATTTCCCAACTGCTCGTACTGTCCAGGGTCTATACACGATCGCCCCTACGGTTGCCCGTTCGGGTCTTCGCGATGCATCGGGACGTGACCGCGACCCTTCGGTCGCCGGTTCATCAGGTCCCGAGAACAACTACATTCTCGACGGCGTTAACGCTACCGACCCCGCGTTCGGTGGTGGTGGTGCCAATCTTCCGTTCGAGTTCGTTCAGGAGATCGAGATCAAAACGGGTGCCTTCGGTGCGGAATATGGTAAGTCCACCGGCGGTATCTTCAACGTCATCACCAAGAGCGGTGGTAACGAGATCCGCGGTGACGTATTTGGCTATTTTACGCCCAAGAGTTTTGTCCGCAGCGTAAAGTCAACGGCGATTCCCTTCACCGGCTCTGCTCCGAGCGGCTTCTCAGAGATCGACGCCGGCGTAGATGTTGGCGGTCCGATCATCAAGGACAAGCTCTGGTTCTTTGGTGCGTTCAATCCACAGGAGCGTAAGAACTACTCACTTACGCAGACGTTTCACACACCAGTGCAAAACAAGGTGACCACCCCGTTTTATGCGGGCAAGCTCACTTGGGGCATCAGCCAGAAGCACACCTTCACAGCATCGACATTTGGTGACTTCACGAGGCAGACAGGCTTTCTCTTCGGCGGTGCCGGATTCGGAGCAAATGTTTCGAGCTACACTGGCGCGATCGAGACGGGCGGACATAACTACGCATTCCGGCTCAATTCAGCCTTTAGTAAGAACTTCATTGGCGAGTTCTCGTTCGGCCTGCACTTCCAGAGGGCGAATACTTTACCGGACTCGACAGATACTCTCGTAACAGACCGCTTTGCGGTCCTTCAGCCGAATGGAAGCGTAGTCACTCCTGTCGAGACCACGGTGACCAATCCCAACGGGCTCAGGCTGGCATATGTTGAGGGTACCGGCGGTACTGTTCAGCGTAATTATGTTCGCCAAGGCTTTGGACTTGCATCAGAGCAGAAGAGGAACCGCCGCGAGTTTGCGGGCCGCTTCCAAAGCATCTGGGGCAACCATTCCTTCAAATACGGTTTTGAGTGGATGGAGAACCTTTACAACATCAACACCTTCTCCACAGGACCCAACCTCACGTATACATTCGCGGGCACACCAACCGGTCCGGCGGGTCCGCAACGCATCGAGAACCGTTTTGCAGTTTGTTCCAGGACATCGGTAACAACGATCACTTGTCCGAGCGCGTCACGAACGGCCAATGTTCAGTTACTCATCAATGCAGGGCAGGCTCCGGCAGGCGTAACGACAGCGACTACCGGCACGGTCTCGATTAACCCGACGAATCCATTCCTAATCCTCGACGTTGTGCGAGCTCGTAACTTCCTGCTGAACACAAACGGCGGTTTTACGACGACTCATGCAGAGGCTTTCTACGTCCAGGACGACTGGAAGCTCACGCGCAACCTTCAGGTCAACCTTGGACTGCGCTGGGACTATCAGCAGTCGAACGCCGTTGATGGCTCATCCTACCTGAGGCTTAACAGCTTTAAGGATAATATGCAGCCGCGCATCGGCTTTAGCTGGGACTTCACCGGTGACGGCCGCGGCAAGATCTTTGCGAACTATGCAAAGTTTGTCGAGACGCCGATCCCGCTTGACATCAACGTTCGTGCGGCGGGTCAGGGAGTTCAGAACGACTACAACTTGAACGTCAGCCGTCTGAATGGACCAACCGGTTCTACCTGCGTCGATAACGATGCCAATCCCGCGAACGGTTGTGGTAATAACTTCGGCAACCTCGGAGCGGCTGCTACTCCGGTCGATCCGGGCCTCAGGCCGCAGACTGTAAAGGAGACCGTCGCCGGTATCGAATACAGCCCCATGCGTGATTTCGTCTTTGGTGTTACCGGAAGGTACCGCGCTCAGGGCGACGTCATCGAGGACGGGTCCTTCGATGATGGTGATAACTACTTCCTGTTCAATCCCGGTCGACGGGGTAAGCCCGGTGCCCTCACTACTGAGGACTTTGCCTGTACAGGTACAAATGGTGCACCGTCTGCTCAGTGTTTTGGCCACGCCCGTCGTTACTACAGGGCACTTGAGTTCACCGCTCAGAAGCGCTTCTCGAACAACTATCAGTTCGTAGCTTCTTACGTGTTCTCGAGCCTCACAGGTAACTACGAGGGACTCTTCCGTAATGACAATGGACAGTCTGACCCGAACATCACTTCGCTGTTCGACCTCGTCAGCCTGCTCGCCGGTATGTACGGACGACTTCCGAATGACAGACCGCATCAGTTCAAGTTTGACGGCAGCTACCAGTGGCCGTTCAAACTTACGACGAGCGCTTCATTCCGCGCCCAGTCGGGTATTCCTTTTAACGCTCTCGTTCCCCACCCCGTATACGGTGACAACGAGGGATTCTGTATTCCGGGCCTGAGCTGCGTGTTCCGCGGAACAGCGATCAACCCGTACACCAACAGTAATCGCACTCCGACAACTTGGAATTTGGACTTCGGTGCTTATTACCCGGTCCATATCAGCGAGCACAAGGAGTTGCGTTTCACGATGGACTGGTTCAACGTCTTCAACAATCAGAGGGCGGTTCGCCAGGATGAAACGTTTCTGATCAACAGTGGCGCACCTGGTATCACTCCTGTTCCCAATCCTTTCTGGGGCAGGGGCACGATCTTCCAGTTCCCGTCGTCGATCAGGCTTGGAGCGAAGTTCTCGTTCTAAAATTAACGATCGTCTGCAGTCTGTACTAAAAGGGCTGCAGAACATTCTGGGAGGGGCCCTAAATTAGGGTTCCTCCTTTTTTCATTGAGCCGGCGGTGTATTTTGCAATGACATTTTTGCTGGCATAGACTGAATATTCGGGGGCCATGATATGTTTATCGCGCGGTCGGGCAGATTCCGATCCTTCTCGGCGTTCTTTCTCCTCTCTATTGGAGTGATACTTATCGGCTGCGGTTGTGCGAGCGGCCAAGGCTCTGTGAACTACACCGGTAACGGCGGGAGCAATTCTATCCAAGGGCGATTAGTGATACCCACCGGTAAACGCGTCGAGTCCTCAGGCCTAAGAATACGCCTGCAAAACCCTAATAGCGGCGACATCTCCGTCATCACCGATGGGACCGGTTCATTTGCCTTTCGAAACCTGGTACCAGGCTCTTACCAATTAATAGTAGAAGGCGGCGATGTTTTTGATGACGCGCATGAGAGTGTCTTTGTTGACGACTTTAGCAGTACCACCTCGGGTGATCCAACCCGACGGACCGCGGGTAGGACAGTCAACGTCCAGCTATACCTGAATCCAAAGCAGCACTCCATGGATCCAGCTGCGGGCATCGTCGATGCGAAACTCGCAAAGGAACCTAAGCCGGCGAGAGACAAATACGAGGAGGCCAAGAAAGCTGTCTTAAATAACGACCGGACCTCGGCGATCGCTGAGCTTCGCGAGGCGGTTTTGCTCGATCAAACCTTCGCGATAGCCTGGGATGAACTAGGCCTGTTGCTAGGTGCTTCGGGTGATCGTGCCGGGAGCATAGCTGCGTTCAGGCGATCAGTCGAAGCGGATCCGAAGTCTACGGCTGCTCTGCTGCATCTCGGCAGCGCGCTGGCCGAGTCAGATCACTACCGCGAGGCAGAGACCTACCTGGCTGCGGCGCTCGCATCGGATCCCGCTCAGTTCCTCGGACACTACTATCTTGGAGTGACAGAGGTAAAGCTCGGTCGGCTGGATATCGCCGAAAAGGCCTTTCAAAAAGCCTTAGAGCTTGGCGGAGATAAAATAAGTCGGGCACACTACATGCTTGGGGGCGTCTATTGGGCACAGAAGGCATATTCAAAGGCGGCGGACGAACTTGAAAAATACCTCGTCGCAAATCCAAAGGCGGCCGATGCGGACCGCACGCGCGAATCCATCCGTGAACTACGAAGCAAACGATCCTAGCGAATGAGCCCACGCGAAAGGATCTACCGCGATTCCGTCCATAACATCATTCGTGTCAACACGGACACGGCGGAGGGGCGGCTTGTCGTTGCGCTCGTTGATACGGCTGAGTTTCAGCGGCTGAGGCGAATAAGGCAACTGGGGCTGGCCTATTTTGCTTACCAGTCGGCGGAGCACTCGCGGTTTACACACAGTCTTGGAGCATTTCACTTGGCGCAAAGGCTCATTGCGAAGCTTCGCCTCTCATACCACATTCCCGAGAGTGACCAGACCGCAGTCCGCATCGCGGCCCTTTTGCACGATATTGGCCACGGGCCTTTTTCGCACGTGATCGAATCGATCCTTGGCTTTCATCACGAGGACTTTACGGTTGAGGCCGTGCTCAGCACGGAAACCTCAGTAGGAAAACTGCTCGCCGAATACTCAGACACTCTCGCTGCCGATATCGCTGCGATCGTACGGCACGAATTTAAGCCTCAGGCGCTCGGGCACATCGTCTCGTCGCAACTCGACGTCGACCGCATGGACTACCTTCTTCGCGATTCGCTTATGACGGGTGCGAAGTACGGTATTTTCGACCTGGAATGGATCATCAAGAGCATCGAGATCGATGAGAGCAGCGATCATCTCTACGTATCGACGCCTGGGCTGTACGCCGTCGAGGACTACCTACAGGCCCGATATTACATGTATCGCCAGGTGTACTTTCACCGCACATTACGGGCCGCGGAGGCCGTGCTGCGAGTATTGCTTAAGCGGGCGCTCGAGCTCTTTGGGAAAGGCAACCCTCCATGGTCCAACGACGGAACGCCGATGATGACGGTTTTGTCTGGTAAGAAGCTGTCGCTTGGCGAGCACCTCGCTTTTGACGATAACGACGTTCTCTACAGCATCAAGCGGTGGCGCGACTCCTCGGATGATGTGCTGCGAGATCTCTCGTCACGCTTCTTGGATCGAAGGTTGTTCAAGGCTTTTGATGTTGACATGCCGGAGAATGAGAGGCCGGACTTCGTTAAGTCAGCACGTACGGCTGTTGCGGCAGCGGGCTACGATCCCGATTTCTACTTTGTAGAGGATGAGGCGACAAATGCATCGTACTCCTTCTATTCGAAAGAAAATGCGGATCCGAAAGACCTGATTTACGTGCAGCAGGGTTTCGCGAGGCCGATCATCCGTGAGATCTCGGAGGTTAGCCCGGCCGTTCGCGGCTTACAGGAAGGATATAGAATACATCGCATCTGCTTTCCGGCGGAGGTAAAGGATAAGATAGAGGCCTTATACCACACGTAACGTGTATCGTCCGCAAAGATATTTCTCATGTTCAGTGCTCGTTCTATTTATTACGAGCGCGGCGGTCGCCCAGCGCGTAGCGATCCTCGCTCCTGATGATTCGGAGGAGAGCAAGGCATATTCCTTAAAGCTCGAGTCAGCATTCGGAGGAAAAGTAAGGCTCGTCGACCGCTCGTTGGCAAAAGCCGCTTTCGATGCCACTAGCCCAGCCTCTCCGTACAATCTTTCACTCGACGAAGCGAAGCATGCGGGTCAGGCGATCGGCTGTGACTTTTTTATACTCGTGCGATCGGCGGTCCAGCGACGAAGCTCGTTTGAAAGAGATGAGTATTACGACGCCTATGCGTTTGGATTCCTGGTTAGCTCGAGAACCGGACGCCTGATCTATCAATCGGAAAGCCGCTATCTCGAGAACACACGAAATGCCCCTCTGCGCAAGCTCGATGAAGGCATCCCCGGGACAGCAGAGGTATTGCTCGACAAGATGAGATCGGCCACCCGATCCGAGCTAGACGAGAAACCATCGCCGCCGATGGATGAGCCGCCCGACGAGGGCTCCCCGGCCGCAAAGAACTTTCGCCCTCCGGTCCCCTTTCGGCGCCTAAAGCCTGAATACACTACGCTTGCAGACCAATACGCCGTGACGGCTACGGTCGATATGCTTGTCTATCTGGATGCTGAGGGCCACGTCCTCAGGACGGAGATAACTCGCTGGGCAGGCTATGGCCTCGATGGATCCGTTGACAACGCCATCCGCTCGATGAACTGGCGACCGGCCGAGAGAGACGGCAAATTCATCCCGATGAGGTTCCTCGTCAGGTACAACTTTAAGAAGGCAGCAACACACTGATTCTTTACAAAAATTGACAATCGGCGCTATGCCTCTGGTGGCGCTCTCCGTGCGGGTTTCAGATATAATGCACGTAAATACTTCAGTATTCGATTCAGGAGAAAATATGAGTTCAGCTTTCCTTCGTTTCTTGATGGCGACTGCCGTCATTCTCGCGATCTGGACAGGCACAATGGCGCAGAGCATCGCATTCGACACAAGTCGAATGGATCGCTCTGTGTCCGCCTGTGATGATTTCTTTGAGTTCGCGAATGGCAATTGGATCAAAAACACCCCGATACCGCCCTCGCAATCTCGTTGGGGCAGCTTTAACACCCTGGCGGAGGGCAATCGTGAGGTGCTGCACGGCATTCTCGAACGAGCCGCCGCCGACAAAAATGCCAAGGGCGACGAGAAGCTCATTGGGGATTTCTATGCTTCTTGCATGGACGAGGCCGCGATCGAGAAGGCCGGTGCACACCCTCTCGACAAGGTCTATGCGCAGATCGATTCGATGAAGTCGGTCGATGACCTAAGACACGAGATCGCCCGGCTCCACAGCGAGGGATTCCCGGCTGTTTTCAGGTTTGGCGGCGGTCCCGATCAAAAGAACAGCAACATGGTGATCCTCAACGCCGGGCAGGGTGGCCTCAGCCTGGGCAATCGCGACTACTACACAAGCGACAACCCGAGGATGGTCGAGACTCGTGCGAGATTCATCCAGCACGTGACGAACATGTTCAAGCTGCTCGGCGAATCACCGGACGCGGCGGCCGCGGATGCGTCAACCGTAATGGCCATCCAGATGCGCCTCGCAAACGCGTCTATGACGCCTGAACAGCTACGCAATCGCGATAAGAACTATAACAAGATCAGCATTGCGGATGCGGAGGCCATAGTACCGAACCTCTCTCTCGCGAGCTATCTAAAGGAACGTAATCTGCCGACCAACGTGGACATCGACTTTCAGCAGCCGGGATTCTTTAAAGAAGTAAACACGATGGTGACGGATGTGCCGCTCGCGCAGTGGAAATCGTATCTCCGCTGGATGGTGCTGAGCTCATCGGCCAACGCTCTCTCCAAGCCATTTGTTGACGAGAATTTCGATTTTCAAGGTCGCTTTATGACTGGCGTAAAGGAGCAGCAGGAGCGTTGGAAGCGTTGCACCGAGGCCACTGACCGGACCCTGGGTGAGTCACTCGGAGCCGAGTACATCAAGACCCAGTTCACTCCCGCGCAGGAGAAGGCTGCCAACGATATGCTCGATCACATCTTTGCGGCAATGAAGAATCGGATCATGAATCTTGCGTGGATGAGTGCCGAGACAAAGCAAAAGGCGCTCGCGAAACTGGCGACCTACCAGCGTAAGATCGGTTACAACCGCCATCCCCGCGGTTACGAGGGATTAAAGGTAGACCGCTCAGCTTACGCCGAGAATGTCAGGCGCTCCTCGGAGTTTCAGACCGCCCGCAATGCGCAGGACGTTGGTAAGCCGACTGACAAAACCCGCTGGGGACTGACGCCGCCGACGGTGAACGCATATTACAACGCGAGCTCGAATGAGATCGTGTTCCCTGCCGGGATCCTGCAGCCGCCATTCTTCAACTTCAAGGCTGATGACGCTATCAACTACGGCGGCATGGGCGCCGTGATCGGTCACGAGATCTCGCATGGTTTTGACGATCAGGGGAGCAAATACGACGCGGAGGGAAATCAGAAGAATTGGTGGACGCCGGAGGACCGCAAAGCGTTCGACGAGCGGGCCCAGTGCGTGATCGATCAGTTCAGTGGCTATGAGATCCTTCCCGGCGTCTTTATCAAAGGCCAGAGAACGATCGGCGAGAATATCGGCGATCTCGGCGGCCTCAACGTCGCTTACACGGCTCTCATGGATGATCTGAAGACGAATCCCGCACCAGGGCTGATCGACGGTTTTACGCCCCAGCAGCGGTTCTTCCTCGGCTGGGCGCAAGTGTGGGCGGCGAAATCAACGCCTGAGGCTGAGAGGCAGCAGGTTGAGACCGATTCACACTCGGCCGCGAGGTACCGTGTGGATGGACCCCTGTCGAATATGCCTGAGTTTGCACAAGCTTTTGGCTGCAAGCAGGGCGATAAGATGGTCCGCACGAAGTCGTGCGTGATCTGGTAACTCGTACAACAGACGGCTACGTCTGTTGATGCAAAGAGAAGCAATGCCGCGGCACCTCGTCAGAGTGCGGCGGCATTTTTTGCACTGGTGTGCTGCACCACCGAGTTACTCACAAGATGATGTAAACTTACGCCTAAACGAGTTACATCAATGCTGAAGGAAGGCGACATGATCGGTCCCTATAAGCTTATCCGGAGGATAGGCAAGGGAGCCTTTGGCGTCGTTTGGCTGGCGGAGAAAAAGTCCGCATTAGCAACAACGAATGTCGCGATCAAGATCCCCGCTGACGACACGATCGAGGTAGAGGTAGTACAACGCGAAGCCGCGGTCTGGGTATCTGCGAGCGGCCATCCTAACGTGCTTCCGATCATCGATGCCGATGTTTACGACGACCACATAGTGATCGTCAGTGAATTCGCACCCGATGGTTCGCTGCTGGATTGGTTGGGGCGCCACCAGGGCAAGGCGCCCTCGATCGATGATGCGGTCGAAATCATGCTGGGAATTCTCGCTGGGCTCCAGCACCTACATTCGCGCGGCATTATCCATCGGGACCTCAAGCCCGAGAATATTCTCTTACAGGGCGATACCCCGCGGCTCGCGGATTTTGGCATCGCCAGGGTGCTCAAGGGCACGTCCAACACCGCTGCCGCCTCCGGCACGCCGCTTTACATGCCCCCCGAGGCCTTTGACGGTAAGCGGGGCGAGCACACCGACATCTGGTCAGCTGGCGTGATCTTTTATCAGCTGCTCACCGGTCGACTTCCATTCGAGGGGGACGGCATCACCTCGATCATGGGCGCGATCGTAAATAAACCGCCAAAGCCGATAGATGATTGCCCGCCGTACATCTGGGATGTCATTGAGAAGGCTCTTGCCAAGGACCCAGCCGACCGCTTTGCCTCGGCGGCGGAGATGCGCAAGGCTCTCCGCCGATCGACATCGAGTGCATCCTCCTTTGAGAATGCGGGCGACATATCGATGCATCCCACGCTACGAGCCGCGGGAGCGAGAACCCAGCTCGGAACCGCACCTACGTTACTAGCTGAGCTCCCGAAGGATACCGGATCCTCAAGTAAAAACGGTCGGTCAGCGTATGGACGGTGGCTTCGGATCGCACTTCCGCTGCTTGTCATTATTGCTGTGGCCGCGGGCGGCATCTACTTTTACAGAACGTCCCGTGGGGGGCGGCAACATACGGATGCACAGATAAAACAGCTCCTGAAGCAAAAAGCCGATGCATGGACCGCGACCATTCTTAGTGCACAGGGCCAGAATGGCGGGATTCATGAGATCTCGGCAGGCGATGAATCCGCGCAGGTCTGGTCGACGGCGCAGTGCCTGGCGACTCTTCTTGCCTCGCGCCCTGACGTGACGCAAAATACGGATCGTATCAAGCAGGGCTTCTCCTTTATCGAGAGCTCTCGCCGCACCACGCCATCCGCCGGTTGGAATTACTACGGCAATTCCAACCCCTTCACAGTTACAGAGATCGCCGGCTGGGTGATAATTGCGGAGACCTATGCCGTCGATCGGCAAAACCTGCTGAGTGAGGCCGAGCGGCAGCAGATGGTGTCTCGAATAGCCAGAGATCTCGATGAGGTGGTGCAGCGGCAGGACAAGAACGGCGGCTGGCGACCGATCAAAGAGGATCAGCCGGGATTTATCAGAACATGGTCGTCGGCCATCGCTCTTTGGAGCCTGATCGAGGCGCGGAGATCGCCCCCTGTTTCCCAGGCGATCGGTACTAAGTACGACGACAGTATTCGCCGCGGTATAAACTGGCTGTTGCTCAACTACAAGAGCGGTCAAGGCTGGGTACCCAATCCAAACCGGCCGGGGCAGCCGGGCCATTTCGATGGCTTAAATGCTCAGGTGCTATTTGTTCTCTCGCGTGCGGAGACCAGCGATGCGTTCTCCTACGTAAAGCTTCAACAGGCATATGCCACTGCCAAGAAGGAGTTTCTTGCAGATCCGGACCTTACAAAAAAGCCCATCGATAAGAACAACAGCAGCGTACCCGACATCGATATTCGGTTTAGCGGTAGCGAATTTATGGCTGAGGGGTCGACCTTCCTGTGGTTCCCGTGGACCCTTGCGGAGCTGTCGGAGCTCGCCGTCGATAAGAGCCTGTCGGAAACCGATCGTGCAGCCGCCGCCGCGGCCAGCTCGGACCTTCTCGATAAGAATTACGACCGGCTCAACAACTACGTTGAGGAGGGCGGCTTGATGTACATCTATGCGGAAAACCTCTTTTGCGTGTCCGTTTATCTAAACAACACCGCTCGATAAGAAAGCCGCGGCAAATGCCGCGGCTTCTTAACAAGGCTAAACACACGCCGAGGTTTATAGGTCATCATCCTCTTGGATAGTGATGCCCTCGGTCTCGAGTGACTCGTCAAAGACCTCTTCGTTCTCGAGGGACACCTCGTCGAGAGTTTCCTCGGCTTCGTCATAACCTTCATCCGTGTCAAAATCCTCGACCGACGGGAGCTCGATGCCTCCACGAATGTAGTCGCCCATTTGGTCGAATTCATCCTGCGGCTTTTGGTTCTCGGTAGCATCGGGGGCGACCTTCACATTGCGGTAGTACTTCATGCCGGTACCGGCCGGAATGAGACGTCCCATGATGACGTTCTCCTTGAGACCGCGAAGGTAGTCAATTCGACCTGAGATCGCGGCCTCGGTGAGCACGCGGGTCGTCTCCTGGAATGAGGCCGCCGAGATGAATGAATCCGTCGAGAGCGAGGCCTTGGTGATACCAAGGAGCAGCGGCTCGCCGACGGCCGGTTGGCCGTCATTCTCGGTGACACGACGGTTCTCATCCTCATATCGGAAGCGATCCACCTGCTCCTCTAGCAGGAACTCGGTGTCGCCGACTTCCTTGATCTTGACCCACCGGAGCATCTGGCGAACGATCACCTCAATGTGCTTATCGTTGATATTCACACCCTGTAGGCGATAGACCTCCTGGATCTCGTTCACGAGGTAGTTTTGCAGGGCCTGCATACCCAGTACGCGAAGGATGTCGTGCGGGTTCAGCGGGCCGTCCATGAGCGGTTCGCCGGCGCGTACGCGGTCCTCCTCCTGCACGTTGATGTGCGTACCGCGAGGAATGTCGTATTCCCTCTCGGAGCCGTCATCGCCTGTGATGATGAGCTTTCGCTTACCCTTTGCGATTGGACCGAATCTTACAACACCGTCGATCTCGGACATGACGGCCGTCTCGCCCGGGCGACGAGCCTCGAACAGCTCGACGACACGCGGCAAACCGCCGACAATGTCCTTGGTCTTAGTGGTCTCACGTGGGATCTTGGCGATGATGTCGCCCGCCTTGACCGCGTCTCCCTCCTCGACATGAAGGTTCGCCCGGATCGGCATCTGATAGGTCTTCAGCACCTTATTATTGCCGGAGCGGATCTCGATGCGAGGCTGATTTTTCTCGTCCGAGTCCTTAACGACGAGACGACGCTGACCGGTGACCTTGTCTATCTCCTCCTCGACCGTGCGACCTTCCTTGAGGTCCTGGTACTTGATGGTACCGTTCTCCTCGGTAAGGATGGCGAAGGTAAAGGGATCCCACGTCACGAGGATGTCGTCCTCTTTGACCTTTTGCTTGTCCTTGACGTGGATCTGCGCGCCGTACACGACCTTGTAGTGAGCGACTTCGCGGCCGCGGTCATCGACAAGAGCGATCTCAGACTGCCGGCGGAGTGATACGAACTCACCCGCACGGTTTTTGATGACCTTCATGTCCGGACCGAACTTCACCGTTCCGTCCATGGCGGCGGCGTGCTTGGTCTCCTGCTCGAGTCGAGCGGTACCACCGACGTGGAAGGTACGCATCGTGAGCTGCGTGCCGGGCTCACCGATCGATTGAGCGGCGATAACGCCGACAGCCTCACCGATCTCTACCGTGTGACCGGTCGCAAGGTTGCGGCCGTAGCACTTAACGCAGACACCCCGACGCGATTCGCACGTCAGTGCCGAACGCACTCGCACTTTTTGAAGTCCGGACAGCTGTACAGCAGCACCCAAGTCCTCATCGATCTCAACATTGGCCTTGACGATAACCGTACCGTCAACAGGGTCGATGATGTCGTCGACCGAGGTCGTACCGACGATGCGGTCACGGAGAGACTCCACTTCCTCACCGTTTCGGATAATGGCCTCTGCCCAAACACCGCGTAGCGTACCGCAATCCTCTTCGGAGACGATAACGTCCTGAGCGACATCAACGAGACGACGCGTGAGGTAACCCGAATCGGCAGTTTTGAGTGCCGTGTCGGCAAGACCCTTACGTGCACCGTGTGTCGAGATGAAGTACTGCAGCACGTCCAATCCCTCGCGGAAATTCGCAAGGATCGGGTTCTCGATGATCTCGCCCGAGGGCTTCGCCATAAGACCGCGCATACCGGCGAGCTGACGGATCTGGGCCTCAGAACCTCGCGCTCCGGAATCGGCCATCACGAGGATCGGATTCAACTCCTTTCGCTCCTGCTCACGCGTGTGCATCGCCTTGAACATCTCCTTGGCGACATGGTCCGTGACGTCCGACCAGATAGCGGTCACCTTATTGGTGCGCTCCATGTCGGTCATCGTAGCTTCCTCATACTGTTTGCGAAGCTTCTCAACCTCCTTGAGGGCCTTTTCGATGATGCCCTTCTTCGATGGCGGCGTGACCATGTCGTCGATACCGATGGACACTCCGGCCTTCGTAGCGTAGAGGAATCCCATCGCCTTCAAGTCATCGAGCAGCACGACGGTGGCGTCGTGGCCGAGCTTCAGGTGGCAGAATGTCACGAGCGACTGCAGCCCCTTCTTCTTCAGAACACCGTTGATGAACGGCAGCCCGTCACGCGTGAGTCGCTCGTTGAGGATCACACGGCCGGCGGTTGTCTCGATCACCATGTCAACATGCTCGCGAACTGTCGCACGCATGATGTCCTGGTTGTTGTGCTCCGTCGTGAGATCGACGAGAGGACCTCTCCACCGCAGCCTGATCTTGGTCTGGGTTTCGACCAAACCTGCATCGAGTGCGAGAAGACAGTCGTCGATCGACGCGAAAGCCTTGTTCTCGCCGCGCATCTCATCGCGGGCGAGTGTCAGATAGTAGCAGCCAAGAACGATGTCCTGTGACGGAACCGCGATCGGCTGACCTGATGCTGGCGAGAGAAGATTGTTCGACGCGAGCATCAGCACCGATGCCTCGATCTGAGCCTCCGGCGAGAGCGGAATGTGCACCGCCATCTGGTCGCCGTCAAAGTCGGCATTGAACGCCGTGCAGACCAGCGGGTGGATCTTGATCGCCTTACCCTCTACGAGCACGGGCTCAAAAGCCTGAATTCCAAGTCGATGAAGCGTCGGAGCACGGTTCAAAAGTACCGGATGCTCGCGAATGACGTCCTCGAGGATGTCCCAGACGATCGGCTCCTGCCGCTCGACCATCTCACGCGCCTGCTTGATCGTGGCCGCGTGAGCGTCCTTCTCAAGCTTGTTGTAGATGAACGGCTTAAAGAGCTCGAGGGCCATCTTTTTCGGCAGGCCGCACTGGTGGAGCTTGAGCTCCGGACCCACCACGATAACCGAGCGGCCCGAGTAATCGACACGTTTACCGAGGAGATTCTGGCGAAAGCGTCCCTGCTTACCCTTTAAGGTGCCGGACAGCGACTTGAGCGGCCGATTGTTCGCACCACGCAATACGCGGCCGCGACGGCCGTTGTCGAATAGTGCGTCGACCGCCTCTTGAAGCATGCGCTTCTCGTTGCGGACGATCACCTCCGGCGCGCGAAGCTCGATGAGCTTCTTGAGACGGTTGTTGCGGTTGATCACGCGGCGATAGAGATCGTTAAGATCCGATGTCGCAAAACGCCCGCCGTCGAGAGGCACCAAAGGCCGCAGCTCGGGCGGGATGACCGGAATGACGTCGAGGATCATCCACTCAGGCTTATTGCCTGAGCGGAGGAACGAATTCGCGACCTTCAAGCGCTTGGAGTACTTAAGCTTTTTCTGCTGAGAGGTCTCCTCACGCATGCGGCCGCGAAGGTCCTCGACGAGCTCGGCAATGTCGATCGTCTGGAGCAGGTCCTTGATCGCCTCGGCACCCATTTTGGCGACAAAGCCGTTCGGATGATCGCGGCTCAGCTCACGAAAACGCTCGTCGTTGAGCAGCTCCTTTTCTTTGAGGTCGGGCACATCGCCGGGATCGACGACGATGTAGGTCTCAAAGTAGAGGATCTTTTCAAGATCACGCAGGGTGATGTCGAGCAGGTGCCCGATACGCGACGGCAGTCCTTTAAAGAACCACACGTGCGAGCACGGGCTAGCCAGCTCGATATGACCGAGCCGCTCGCGACGCACCTTCGACTGTGTGACCTCGACGCCGCACTTGTCGCAGATGACACCGCGGTGCTTCATCCGCTTGTACTTGCCGCAGAGACACTCCCAATCCGCCACAGGGCCAAAGATGCGGGCACAGAATAGCCCGTCACGCTCCGGCTTGAATGTGCGGTAGTTGATCGTCTCCGGCTTTGTTACCTCGCCGTGCGACCAAGAGCGGATCTTATCCGGCGACGCCAGCGAAATGCGGATCGCCTCGTAATTTGTGGTCAGTTGCGTCTTGTTGTCGTTGTTAAACCTAAACATTTTTCTCCAAAGTTGACTGAGTTACAGAGTTTCGAAGTTGCGAAGTTCACTCTGTAACTACGCAACTCTGGTACTTCGCAACTCCGGTACTCAAAAAGGGCATGGAAGCTTTTTCTCCAAGCCCTTTTTGTATAAGGAGGAACAAGTCCCTGCCTGTTAGAAACTACGTCCTGCGATGGGATGATGATCTTACCGGCCCGTTTTGTCCGCAACAACAGACGCCAGGAAAAATATCCGGCAGCCCGAACTTCGCAACTCCGGTACTCCGCAACTCCGCAACTCTGTAACTCTTGATCCGAACTTCGCAACTCTGGAACTCTTTTCCCGCGTGTTATAAAATTACCTGGATCTGAAACCTCATTTCC
>JBJMGO010000109.1:0-8699 GCA_045807825.1 Pyrinomonadaceae bacterium
CGGGAGCCGGAGCGGCGGGTGCAGGCGCGGCTGGAGCAGGTGCTGCACCGGGTGCTGCGCCCGGTGCTCCGGGAGCGGCGGCCTTGCTGGCGTCTTGCGGTGCGGCGTAATACGCCGACAGGAGGAACTGGGCGTGCAGGGTGCGTTGGTCACTCTGTTTGTCGGTTTGGTTCAGCTTAAAGTCGGTGATCGAGACGATACGCGGCATTTTGGCCATCGCGTCAAAGAAGGCGCGAAGATTGTTGAAATTTGCATCAACCTCGACCTCAACCGGTTTTGCACTGACAGTGTCCTGCGTGACGTCTTCACGAGGCGTGAATCGCATCACGATCAAGCGGCTGCTATTCGCTGTGTCCTGCAGTCCCTGGAGAACGTTGGTGATCTCACGCTGCTCGGGCAGGAGGACCTTGAGTTCGTCGTACTCCGCGGACTTGCTTGCGAAGAGGGCACGAAATTCGTTGATCCTCTGTGTCGCGACACGTGCCGCCTCGTTCTTTGTCTTGAGCTGCGACACCTGGTCCTGGAGCTGCGCGACCTCTTCGCGAGTGCCGCTTGTGACGAAGTACCACACCGCCAGATAGACGATGGAGCCGACGGCAGCGAGAAGCACGAACTGGAAATACCACTTTAGATTTACGACTTTATCGAACATGTCTTTTTTTCTCCTCGCTCGTTACTTCTGCGCCAACTGCTGTGGCGTCAACTGCTGACCACCCTGAGGTGAAGCGGGTGCGGCCGGCGTCTGTGCTGAGGCCTGCGTCGGATTGCCGTTGGCGGCGGCGGCCTTTGAGGGCGTGTATGAACACTTGATGGTGAAGTTTACGAGATGCACCTTGCCCGCATCGGGATTGGCCGCAGTCGCGGTCGATGTTTTCTCGGATGCCTGCTGATTCTGAACGTCATTGCGTTGAGTCTCGATGCTCAGATTCGAGAACAGCCCGTTAGAGAACTCAAGGCTGCGGCCGAACTGCGTGACCTGCGATTCGTCGGGCGAATTGCCCTTGATCGTCATCTGATCGCCCGCTTGCTCGACGCCCTCCAAGTACAGGCCCGGTGTCATCATGATCCTTTCTTTCAGCGCTTCGAGGACGGCACTCGGTCCGGCCTGCGAATCGCGGAGCTTCTTGATCGCGGCTATGCGGGAGTCGATGTTGTTGATCTTCGTCTCGAGGTCCTTTTGTTCATTCTGGACGGCCTCAAGCTCGGTAGCGATACGCTTTTGCTCGTCGAGCTGCTGCTCGGCCTCGGTCTTGGCCATCTGCGTACTGATCACGTCCCAGCCTATTATCGCGGCCATTAGAACTGTGACGACGACGGACATCAGCAGAAAGCGTGACATCGGGCTCGAGACCTTGCGGTCCACGGCAGCGACGGTGCTGTTCTGCCTCTCGGTGACTGAGTTGAGTAGATTGATCTTGATCATTGCTTATACTCCCCGGACTGCCAAGCCGACAGCCACCGCCATTTCGGGCACGATCTCGTTGAGGTATTCGGGGTCAAACTTCTTGGTGTCGACTTTGATATTGCGGAATGGATTCAGTATCTCGACCGGCAGCTCCAAACGCTGCGAAAGCTCCTGTGCGAGGCCGGCGAGCTTTGAACCACCGCCTGAGATGAGGATCTTTTGAACGACAGTGTCATTGTCCTCGGTAGTCGCGCGGTAGAAATCAAACGTCTTTTGGATCTCCATCGCGACGATCTCTGTGACATTGTTCATCAGCGGCTCGATCGACTTTTCCTCGAGATTCTCAACCGCGTCGGGCACACCGCGTTTCACGGCCTCGGCCTGTGAAAAGTTAAGACCCAGGCTTCTCTGCAACACGTCTGTAAACTGACTGCCGCCGACCGTGATGTCGCGTGTGAAAAGCGACCTGGTGCCCTTGACGATGTTTACGTTCATCGTGGAGGCACCGATGTTGAGCAGCGTGACAACGTCATTCTCGGTCGGGTCGTAATTGACCTCGTAGCAGTTCTGCAGGGCGAATGTATCGACGTCGATCACGACCGGCGTCTTGCCCGCGAGCTGGATGGCCTGCTTAATGTTGTCGATCCTTTCCTTTTTGCACGCAGCAATGAGGACGTTGGTCGATTCCGGCGACTCGGCGGTGACCTCGTAATCGAGGCTCACGTCGGCGAGATCGTAGGGGATGTGCTCCTCGGCGTGCCAGTCGATCGATTCCTCAAGCTCCTCTTTAGACATCGGCGGAAGAATGATGTTCTTCAGGATCACCGAGTGTCCGCTCACGCCTGTCACGACGTTTGTCGCCATGACCTGGTGATTAGTGCAGACGCTTTGAATGACATCCGAGACGACATTCAGCTCCATGATCTGACCGTCAATGATCGTGTCGGCCGGGAGGTTTTCAAAACCAAGGCTGACGAGACTGAGGTTGTTCAGCTTGCCTTCGAGCTCAACCATCTTGATCGAGCTGGAGCCGATATCTAGACCGGCGACACTTTTCTTTTTACCGAACATTATTGTTGCTGCTCCTTAAAACTTGGCGGGCGTTTTGGGGTTTTTCCATCCGAAAAGCAGGTCTTGGCTTGGGGTCCGTTTGCCACCTACTGAATCACGGAAAAGGGCGAGGCGAGAGACAGGTCTACAGAAGCGAAGTGTCAAGTGCCTGCATTTTCGGATGTTTGACCGCTAGGGAAGCCGGTCAGGAAAAACGTTTTCTTCAGAGAGTTTGCCGCATCGGTGGCGGGATAGTTACGACCTGAAGAAGTCGTACATATTGAAAGTACAGGAAGGGCCAATATCTGTCAACATCTTTTTACAATGTTTTACATCAGAATGATGGAGGTGTCAGCAGTATGAACGCAAGGCAGGTCAGATTGACGTGATCCGCGTGTTCGGCAGTGATGCCACAGCGCCAACCGTGTACGTCTAATTCCCTGCCGTCCGGTCACGCCAGGACTGCGGCGGGCCGCCAGCGTCTATGCGTTTCATGGTGATGGCCCCGGGTGACGGGCAGATGAGGTAACAGAGATTGCAGCCGACGCATTCCGTCTCGATCACGTGCGGATATCGAACGCCGTCAATGTGCTGCCAATCGAAGCTCTGGTGGGCTCCGTCCTCGCACGCAACGTAGCAGAGATTGCAGCGAATGCAGTTCTCAGGATGGACCTCGGCGACGACGTCATAGTTGAGGTCGAGATTTCCCCAATCCGTGACATGGCTGACGCTCTTGCCGATGATCTCGTTGACGGAAGAAAACCCCTTATCGTCGAGATAGTTGTTGAGGCCGTCGACCATATCCTCGACAATGCGGTACCCGTAGTGCATCACCGCCGTGCAGACCTGAACGCTGCCCGCACCGAGGAGCATGAATTCAACAGCGTCACGCCAATTGTTGATGCCTCCTATACCAGAGATGGGAATATTGAACTCATCGTCGCGAGCGAGCTCAGAGACCATATTTAGGGCGATCGGCTTTACAGCGGTGCCGCAGTAGCCACCGTGAGCGGCCATGCCGTTGACATTCGGATACGGAACAAAGCTGTCGATGTCCACGCCGATAACGGAGTTGATCGTGTTGATCAGCGAAACGGCGTCCGCACCGCCCTTCTGAGCGGCGCGTCCGGGTGGAATGATGTGCGTGACGTTGGGCGTGAGCTTTACGATGACGGGGAGTGTGGAGACCTCCTTAACCCACTCCGTGACCATGCATGTGTAGTCAGGCACCTGTCCCATCGCCGCGCCCATACCCCGCTCTGACATGCCGTGCGGGCAGCCAAAGTTCAGCTCAAAGCCGTCGCAGCCTGTGGCTTGGGTCTTTTTGACGATCTCATGCCAAGCTTCGCGCTTTGATTCCACCATCAATGAGGCGATGACGGCGTGGTTGGGGTACTTCTTTTTGCACTCGTAGATCTCTTTGAGGTTGACCTCTAGGGGTCGATCCGTGATCAGCTCGATATTGTTGAGCCCGATCAGGCGATTTGGGCCGAGATCTAGTCCGCCGAGGCGCGAAGCGACGTTGGTGATCGGCTCGCCGAGCGTCTTCCAAACCGCTCCGCCCCAGCCTGCGTCGAATGCACGCTCGATCATCGAGCCCATATTCGTCGGCGGAGCGCTGGCGAGCCAAAAAGGATTGGGCGACTTTATGCCTGCGAAGTTGATGCTGAGGTCTGCCATAGAAGATTTTAGCCGCGGATAAATGCAGATGACGCAGATATGACTAGTGCGGATTTGGGTCGACAGGGGCTTTGGGCGGATCTTTGACGTACGCACCTGCGAACTCTACCTTTTCTCCACTGAGAGACTCGTGGATCGACATTGACGCCAGTTTGCCCATTTGTGACGCGTCGACGGCCTCGGCACCGCCGTTAGCGCAATCGCCACCGGCGAAGATGCGTTCGTTCGACGTCTGCATTCGTTCATTGATCTTTACACGGCCCTTTTCGTCGATAGCGACACCGGCAACGTCTGAGAAGAAGCTTGCCATCTTCGTCTGGCCGACCGCTTTGATGACCATGTCGCACGGGACCTCAAAAAGCTCGAGCGAACCGTCCGTGCGCTCGCAGCGAAGAGCCGATACGTGCTCTCCGTCTTCGCTGAGAATGCCGATCGGTGCGGATTGCCAGGAGAATTCGACACCGTCCATTCGTGCCAGCTCGATCTCGTAGTCGTAGGCCGGAGCGTCCTTCTCCATGCGGCGGTAGACCATGATGACGCGGGCCGCACCAAGACGCTTAGCCTGTGTGACGGCGTCGACGGCGGTGTTGCCGGCACCAATGACACAGACGGTTTTGCCAAGCGGCACCGAAACCCAATCGCGCGTCTTTACGCGCTCAATGAATGCCAGGGCATCGTAAACGCCATCGAGCTCCTCGCCCGGGATCGCCATCCGATTTGTGGCTCCTAGGCCGATGCCGAGGAAGATAGCGTCGTGGTCACGCAATAGCTCTTCAAACGCCACGTGCTTTACGCCATTCGCCTCACTTGCGGGTGCTTTGCCGATCTCGGTGTTCGTCTTGATGACGACACCCATGTTTTGGACATGCTCTGCCTCGGTGAGCGAGACGCTCTGCGGCATCTTGTACTCGGCCATGCCATAGGTATCAAGACCGCCGGGCATCTTGCGGCGTTCGTAAATGGTGACGTCGTGGCCAAGTCTTGAGAGATATGTCCCGCACGATAGTCCCGCAGGTCCGGAACCGACGATCCCCACGCTCTTGCCTGTCGCGGGCCCACGCTGGTAGATCTGGCGGCCGTTGGTCATCGCGTGGTCCGTCGCGTATCGCTGGAGGCGACCGATCTCGATCGGCTTTTGAAGCAGCGTCTTCTCAACGCATGCACCCTCGCACAAGACCTCGACAGGGCAAACGCGAGCACAGGTGGCACCGATCGGATTCGCGTCAAAGATAACGCGGGCGGAGCCCATCAGATTCTCGCTCGCGATCTTCTTAATGAATGACGGAACGTCAATGTGCGTCGGACACGCGTGCATACAAGGCGCGTCAAAGCAGTAGAGGCAGCGATTCGCCTCATGCATCGCCTCAGCCGGCGTCAGCGCGGGATGGATGTCGGCGAAATTTCGCTCGATATCCTTGATGTCGAGTGGGGTGCAGTAATCTGTCGCCATCTAGCTGACCTTTACAAAATATTTGCCGTTGAATTTGTACGTAATGTACTTCTTCGTGACGCGTCCGTTCTGATCCTTCTCATCCTCGATAACGACCGGGAAGCGAAAGCTCTTAGTCGCCGCATTCCAAAGGACCAGCCGCTCCGGCTGATAACTCATCACGGAGAAGGGATCATAGGCGAAGGTGATCGAGTTTGTCAGACCTTTCGTCGTCTTGATGAATTTCGCCTTGTCGTCCAGCTTATCGCCGTCTATCGTGTAAGTTTCAATAGCTTGAGTGGCAGTGATGTGCGAGCCGATCGATGTCGATGCGACGATATAGATGGGGCCGCTAGGACCATCAGTCTGGAATATATCCGTGTAGTAAAAGCCGCCGCCATCGTCCGGACCAGGCATCGACATGTTCACCTTCCCACTTCTACCCATGTATTGGAAGAGATTCTCGAAGTTGTGCATCGAGCCGCCGTCCTCGAGGTCCCATGAGTAGATGCGGAAACGGCCATCACGCGAGGTGGCGATGTACATCTTGTCCTTTAGCTTTGGAAAGCTGTAGTGAAGAATGTCGGAACGCGTAGCATTCTTCTTCATGGTTTCCTCTATTAGGGCGATGTTTTTCGCGAGCTTGTCCGCGTCTGAGGCTCCGCCGTAGCTGCCGTACTTTGCCGAGTTATCGAGAGCCGTCGAGAGGGTCGTCTCGATAGCCGCAGGAGTCTGGCCGATAGCGCAGAACGTTACGCAGAAGCTAAGGCAGACAAGCAGGACGATCTTTGTGAGGTAGCTATAGAGCATCACGTCACCTTTACAAAATATTTGCCGTCAAACCTGTACGTAATGAACTTATTCGTAACGCGGCCCTGGGGCGTCTTGGCATCCTCGATCACGACGGGAAACTTAAAGCTCTTATCGGCGGCGTTCCAAATGACGAGCTTTACCGGCCGCTCGGGATGATCGACCACGGAGAAAAAATCATAAGCGAAGCTTATCGAGTTTGTCGGCCCCTTAGCGGTCTTGATGAGCAGCGCCCTGTCGACAAATTTGTCACCTCTCACCGAGAACGCCTGGATGGTCTGACCGTTGAGTGAAGTGGATCCGATGTACGTCGACACCGCGAGATAGATCGGTCCCTCCGGCCCGTCAGTCTGAAAAACGTCTGTGTAAAATCCGCCGCCGCTATCGTCCGCACCAAAGACCGGATTCCAGATGGCGACGCTCCCGCTCTTTCCCCGATATTGAACGACGTACTGAAAGTCGTGCATCGTCCCGCCGTCCTCGCTGTCCCAGGAATAGATCCTGAAATGATGGTCGGGCGATGTGACGATGTACATCTTGTCCTGGAGCTTTGGGAACTCGTAGTCGAGGACATCACGTCGCGTGCCGTTTTTTTCGATCGCCTCCCGCAACATGGCTTCGTTCTTACTCCGCTGGGCATCGTCGAAGCTGCCGCCGTAGCTGCCGTACTTCACCATGCCGGCAAGATACGTCGCCATGTCCTGCTCGAGCGCCTGCGGCGTCTGGGAAAACAGAGCCGTAGAAAGAACTAATAGAATTGCGGTGCCGATGGTGTACTTCATATTCATTGCGCCCACGGCGGACGCTAGGTCTCCACCGTTTTAGGTCTGACGATCAGATAAAAGACCAAAAGGCCGGCGACCGGCATTACCGTCATCCATTCAAGAGTGCCCTTGACGAAGTACTTATAGGCCGTCAGCACGATGAAAGCCATCATTAGCACTAACAACATGACCCTGAGGGCCGCTATCACCTTGGCAGTATTCACAACAATTTAGTCGGCGACGATCGCCTCATATGCATCGGGGCGGCGATCGCGGAAGAATTGCCAGGTGTTGCGCACCTCGCGGATCTTGTCCATGTCCAGGTCGGCGACGATGAGCTCGTCCTGATCGCGAGAGCCCTCGGCGATGATCTGCCCGCGTGGATCGCAAAAGTAGCTCTGGCCGTAAAACTCGCCGATATTCCACGGTGCCTCCATGCCGACGCGATTGATGGCGCCGACAAAATAACCGTTGGCGACAGCGTGCGCGGGCTGCTCGAGCTTCCACAGGTATTCGGAAAGACCGGCGACGGTAGCGGATGGATTAAAGATGATCTCGGCACCATTCAGACCGAGGCAGCGAGCTCCCTCAGGGAAATGGCGGTCGTAGCATATATAAACACCGATCCTCGCGTAGGCCGTGTCAAAACATGGATATCCGAGATTACCGGGACGGAAGTAAAACTTCTCCCAAAAGCCTGGATTTACATGCGGGATGTGCGTCTTTCGGTACTTGCCTAGGTACGACCCGTCGGCGTCAATGACGGCCGCCGTATTGTAGTAGATGCCCGCCTGCTCCTCCTCGTACACGGGGACGATCAGCACCATTTCGTGCTGCTTGGCGACGTCCTGCATCAGCTTGACAGTCGGGCCGTCTGGAACCTGCTCGACAGCGTCGTACCAACGAGTCTGCTGCTCGGCACAAAAGTAGGGAGTGTTAAAGATCTCCTGAAAGGACAGGATCTTAACGCCTTGCTTTGCCGCGTCCTCGACAAACTTCATCTGGTTGTCGATGTTCGCCTTTTTGATCTCCTCGATAGGAGCGTCGGTCGGTGCGACATTATGGGCCTGGATCAGGCCGCACTTGATAATTCGGGACATGTTCAGTGCCTCTACTTCTTCGGCTCGTTAAATACTGTAGCGTCGGTTATTGGAGCGTTTATTTTGACCTTTGTCACTTTTCTTGTAAAGCGAACACCGGGCTGCGCGAACTTAATGGTGGTGGGGATCTTTACACCGCCGAAATCCTTGTAATCCGAGAAATCCCACTGCCACACGAATGGCCCAAGCGCCGTGCGAACGATCGATACGCGGCGGACGAGCAGTCCGGTGCCGACGTCAAACGTCAGCCTGTCGACCTGATTATTCGGCAATGTCGCGGTCAACAGGTACACGGGTCTGCCGTCTATCTCGTCTGTAAAGCGATACTCGAATTTTGTGTAGATCGACTTAAGATCAGGGGCGAACATCACCTGGGAACTTACCTTCAGGCGGTCGAGGTCTTCCTGCGAGAGGTGGAGCGGCTGCCCTGTCGAGGTCTCCCACGCATCCGTCCCGTTAAA
>JBJMGO010000110.1:0-6001 GCA_045807825.1 Pyrinomonadaceae bacterium
CATAAGCGTGGGACAAGTTTCCCTCAGTGATTCGTGTAAATGCTACTGCTGTGATGAGGCCGACCTCGATGGCACCGACAACGTTCAGTTGCCCCACATCAGCAAGGTGATAAACTATCGATCCTTGCATCGCAAGTAGTGGACGTGATGGTTTCGTGCGTGATCCGTTTTTGATAAAAAGGGCGTTATGAAAGCTTTAATACTGATGGTCGTAGGGACGGTTGTGGTAGCGGTCTTGCTACTCACAACGCTGCTGGGTAGCGCCGCGAATGCGGATGACACGTCACGGGCGGTCTTTGCGGAGGGCTATGTCGGAGACTTTCACTCGCTGACCAAGGAGGAGATCGCAGGCGTTATTCTCGACGTCGCAAGGAATAACCCCGACGCATTAAGGTCGCTGGCTGGTGACCCAGCCAAACGGAAGCAGCAGCTTGACAGCCTCAAAGAGCTTCTCACTTTTGCGAACGAGGCGGTTAATTCCAGGCTATCGGACCAGCCGACAGTCCATTCCGAGCTTGAGAACATTCGCGTCGAGGTCGTAGCTGTCGACTTTGAAAAGCGAAGCCATCCGTCCGCCACTCCCTTCGGGTCGTCAGTGACCGACGCGGAGATCGCCGCGTTCAAAATGCAGCCGTCGTTCCGCGCGGCGTTCGCCAGCTTCCTCGACTCAAAACTCTCGATCCTCAAAAGGACCGACCCCGATCGGCAGATCAGCAACGATGAACGCTCGCAGGCCGAGGACATCTTCGCCCGAACCCGTATTCTCGCGGCGCAGGCCGCCGCTCAGGGATCGTCGGTGAACCCGGCCGATGTATTGAGGATCACGGTCCAGGTAAAACTTCAGCAGGCGCAGTTCCTCGCGCGAGAATACACCGAAATCCAGGCAGGTAAAGATACGACGCCGGTCACCGCAGCTGAGATCGCGGAGTATCGCAAAGGCCGCGGGTTCGGTTCCGACGTAAGCGACGATACGGTCCGCCGCGACATCCGACAGGATCACCTCGAAACGAGCTGGCCCGCACTAGCCAAGGCTGCGAACATCCTTGTCCCTGATGACTTTGAAGTACCGGCCCTTCCCTCGAGAGCGAACTCCAACTCCAATCGCGCCGTTAATCGGCAGACACGAAACACGAATCGATGACGATCTAGTCAGCTTCGATGTTTAGAGGGGACCAACGCGTTCAGACATCGTCGCTGAGACGAGTTGACGAACTAAAAAGGACGAAAGGAGCGCCAATGCGGCGGCGATGGTGACGCCGTAGAATGCGACGGTGTAGTCGCCGCCGTGTTGGTCCGCGAGGCGGCCGGTGATGAGGCCGCCGACAGAGGCACCGGTGACCTCGATCAGCGTCATCGCGCCCAGGATCTTGCCGATCTCACGGCGGCCAAAGAGCTCGGACGCGAGCCGCTGGAGCATCACCCAAGTCCCGCCATAACCGATGGCGAATGGGAGCAGGAACCATAGGGCGTTCGACGGTGTAAGGTCGAGCAGGATCAAGGATGCCGCAAACATCAGCGCGGCAAAAATCACCATTACATTCACGGCCTTCAATTTGTCGCTCATCCAGCCGGCGAGGTATTTGCCGCCGACGCCGATCGCAAACAAGGCAGACTGTCCGAATGCCGCGGACTCTGCGGACAGACCGATCCGCGGCGTCTGCACGTAGAGGATGAACTGCTGCAGGATCACAAAGATCGGATAAAACACCATCATCGCCGCCGCGCCAAACGCCCAGAACAGCGGAGTGCGGAGAGCTTGTCGAAGCGTTAGACCTTGGCGATCCTGATCCGAGGCAAGGGACGTGTCGGAACCATGTGCCCGATGGTCGGGTTGTCTTGCCAAGAACGCGACCACCGGCACTAAGACAACCCAGACGAGCCCGCTCAAAACGAGCATCGCGGTGCGCCAACCGTAATTCGCGATCAGCGGTGCGGCGATCAGCGAGACGATCGAGCCGCCGAGGCTCGTGCCAGTGAGGGCGATCCCAAGTGCGATGCCGCGGCCTTTTTCAAACCAGCTCGACACCAGTACCACGCACGGAGCGACGCCGACAAACCCCAGCGACGAACCCATCATGAATCGCGAAGCGTACACCGCCGTCACGCCCGACGCCTGTGACTGCAGGATGACGCCCATGCCGAGTAACGCACATCCGACGAGCATCACAGGCATTATTCGAAACTTTGTGAGCAGCCAACCACCGAAGAGCGACGACACGCCCGACATGATGAAGGTGATATTCGCCGCGATCGCGATAAAGCTCTCGGCCCGGGACGCATCAACGGCCCCAAGGCCCACAAGCTCCTCGCGCATCGGCTTGTAAAACGGGGGCAGTCCACCGATCGACAGCCCGTTGCTCACAATAAGTGCGAGCATAGCGACTCCAACGATCACCCACGCGTATGAGGTGCGACGAGGCATAAAGAAGAAGTTTCACGCAAAGACGCAAAGACCGCAAAGACGGTGCTCGGCCTTCGCGTGCTTTGCCTCTTTGCGTGAAATTCTTTGTTTTGCGAGAATTTAGAGTCGCTTCAACCAGATGTCCAACAATCTCACCGGTTTCGAGTCGATACCGCAGACAATCCCGCACTACTGTTTTGAGTCGTGGCGACGCCACAAAAAGCAGGACGCGCTCGCCCATAAAGTCGGCGAGAAATGGCAGTACATATCCGGACCATCGGCTATCGCGCGTGTAAAGCGGATCGCGTTCGGGCTCTCAATGCTCGGTGTAAAGCGCGGTGACCGGATCGCGATCATCTCGGAAAATCGGCCCGAATGGTCGCTCGTCGATCTCGCTATTCTGGCGCTCGGCGCGGTCAACGTCCCGATCTATACGACGCAGGCGGTGGATCAGGTCAGATTCATTCTCGACAACTCGGGTGCGAGATTTATCTTCGTCTCCGGCAAAAAGATCTGGCGGCACGCCGAGGCGGGCATTCAAAGCGTCGAGTCGATCGAGAAGATCATTTTTTTTGAAAGCGACGATGCTCTAAAAGAGATATCGCGGGCGATCACGATCGAGCAGGTCGAGCAGGACGGCGACAAGATGTGGAAGCACGAGCCCGAGCTTGTGGAGGATTCTCTCGCCGCGATCCAGCCCGACGATCTCGCGACGATCATCTACACCTCGGGCACGACCGGTGAACCAAAGGGCGTGATGCTCACGCACACCAATTTTGTCTCTAACATCAGGTCGATCTCCGAGGGTCTGCCGATCGAACCCACCGACTGCAACCTTTCCGTGCTGCCGCTCTCGCACATTTTTGAGCGGACGGTCTTTTACGTTCTTTGCTCAAACGGTGTGTCGGTGCACTACTGCGAGTCCTTTGACAAGCTTGCAGCCTACCTGCACGAGGTCAAGCCGACGATCATGACCGCCGTTCCGAGGCTCTTTGAGCAGGTGTATCACAAGATCGTAAAGAAAGGCCGATCGGCCGGCGGCTTTAAAACGAAGCTGTTCGAGTGGTCGCTTGGCGTGGGCCAGGAGTATTGGAGCTACAAAGACAAACGCGAGAAGGTACCCGCGACCCTCGCCGCAAAGCACGCTCTGGCGAATCGGCTTGTCTTCTCAAAATGGCGTGAGGGCGTGGGCGGCAAGCTGCGATTCTTTGTATCTGGCGGTGCTCCGCTATCAAAAAAACTCGCCTACGCGTTTTTGGCGGCGGGCATTCCGATCCTGCAGGGCTACGGCATGACCGAGGGCTGCGTAGCTTGCGCAAACCGTCCTGAAGATAACAAGGTCAGCTCGATCGGGACGCCTTTCGAGGGGATCGAAATGAAGATAGGCCCATCGGATGAGGTCCTCATCAAAGGCCCCAACATAATGACCGGCTACTACAAGGATCCGGAGACGACGGCCGCTGTTCTGGATAGCGAAGGTTACTACCATACCGGTGACGTCGGCTATAAAGACCACGACGGCCACTACTACATCACCGATCGGCTCAAAGATCTTTTTAAGCTATCGAACGGCAAGTATGTAGCGCCGCTACAGGTCGAATCGCTGCTCAAGCAAAGTCCGCTCATCTCGCAAGCAGTCGTCGTCGGCTCAGGCAGGAAGCAGGTCGGAGCGCTGATCGTTCCCGATTGGGACGCACTTAAGGAAGAGATGAAGTCTGCGAATGTCGGCGGCGATACCTCGAGAGAGACTCTGGCTAACGATGCGCAGTTCGTAAAGCGGGTCCAGCAGGACGCCGTCGACCTCACCCGCGAGCTATCCGACTACGAACGCGTCAAACGCGTCTACCTGCTACCTCGCGAATTCTCCATCGACAAAGGCGAAATGACCCCGACACTAAAGATCAAGCGCAGCGTCATTGATGAAAAGTACGGTGATGTGATCGATCAGATCTGCGGTGGGTAAAAATAAGAAAAAGCCACGAATTCACGAATTAGCTTTTCGTGCGTTTGTGGCCTTTTGATAGATCGTCAGAATCCTAGGCTTTATCGAGGACCAACGGGTCGCGCAACAATGCATTGAGAGCCGCGCCGTCGGAGTGCTTTCCTTTGAGCAGCGCCTCGGCTAATTCAAAGAGTGGTGCAGGGATCTCGGCCGCAGCCTCGGCTCCTATCTCCTCGAGCGGATATTCCTCGTAAAAATCTACTTCCGCATCACAGAACTCGCACGATGCGAGGTGGCGGCGTACTTCGGTGCCGCGTTGACGCGAGAGCTCTCCCTTTTGAAAGGCAACGAGTTCGAAAGAGGACGGGCATTCCTCGCGCTTTAAAAATGAGTTCATGATGGACCTAAACATACGGCAGCGAGGTGCACACCCCTACGGTAGAGCCGGTCAGCACGTTTTAAGATCGCTACAATTGAGATAAATCCGTAATGGGAATTTCGTTCCAAAATGCGGGAATAAATTCCGAGCTTCAGCGTGAGCGGTTATGATCGGCCGTGGCCGGGCAGTTCGTAAACCGTTGAATACAGGCGGTTTATCCTGCATGTATAAACGGCATACAACACTGCACAAAAGGCTTGTCCTTATGCCTCACCAATTGTTATCATTGATGTGTGGCATGGGACCGAGGCAAACACCTCGGAGCCACTAACCAGATGAGACGCTGCTGCTCGGCACGCGACTCGCACAATAAAGTAAACAGCTAAACCTTACGGATCGCCACTTTTTTAGGTGAGCATCGCTGATATCGGTCTTTTTAGACCGCAGGACCCACCTCGCTTCACCGTCGGCATCCGCCAAAACCCACCAAGAAGGACACAAGGGCAAGTCGCTATGAACGAAGTCAAAACAAAGGAACGGCTCCCACGGTCGATCCAGAACAAACAGGTCAAAGTTGGCAAATGGAATGACAGCCTAAAGAATTCCGACGTCAACCAGATCTGGACAGAGCTGCACCGCATCGTTTCGTCACACCCACTTGTGCGTGCGTCAAAACGTGCCGGATTCCTCGTGGAGGAGGGCAAGTACAACGCGTACACCGATCTGACGCAGGAACTGTTTGTTGCTCTGCTGTCGAAGGACCGGTTCCAGCACTACATCGACACGGCGATGCTCGATGCGGAGATCGAGGCCGAGATCAGCCAGATCGAGCTGACGAACATGCTGACGGCCGAGCTCCGCAAGCGTTATCCCGAGAGCTATCGACTTGCCCGCCGTATTTCGACGCTCATCCAGGGAAGCGCCGCCTTCAGACGCTTTGACAATCTTGGCAATCCTGAGGCTCACCGCCGCCTCGCCGACCGCCTATATGGCCTCGCCGAGTGGAAGGACACAAAGACCCATCGCGACGTGCAGGAGATGGATGAGCGCGTAAAGGTCGTCGCTTTTTACGGCCGTGACACACGCATGGTCGGCTGCACCGGCGATGCTCAGATCGTCATCTCGAATCCGGAATTAGAGAAGCTCATCATCCGCGTCTTTAAGGCGATAGATTCGCCCGTGGACGTTCGCTCGCTGCGTTCGTTTGTGATGTCGCGGCTCCCGATCATGGACATTCACCTTGTCCCTGTCGGCAGCGGCGGCGACAGTGACGACGACG
>JBJMGO010000111.1:0-3391 GCA_045807825.1 Pyrinomonadaceae bacterium
GGCTGCTCAGGATCGAATACCTGCTAGGACGCGGCGACAAAGAGGTCCGTGGCCCTCGAACCATCGATCTTGACGTCCTCTTTTTTGGCAGCGAGATCCTCAGCACAGACTTTCTCACCGTACCGCATCCGAGGGCCCATCTTCGCAAGTTCGTCCTGGTACCGATGAGCGAGGTGTGCCCGACCTTTGTCCACCCGACACTTAAAAAGGACATCTCAACGCTGCTGGCGGAGTGTGATGATACTTCATGGGTGCACCGTTGGGACCCGAATCACGGTCTTACAGGCACCGAAGCTTGTGCAAGTAGTGAGCAGATACTGGCCGGCAGCGGACAGTAGGTGTGGCCGTTCGTACACGGGATTCGAGTCTTCACTGCCAAGTGCACGCTGCCAACCACCCACTGTTTCCGTGCTATCCTAAACGCAAATTATGGCCTACCTGCAACCCGACAAAGAAGGCAAGGTCTACCTGCCGGCTATCCGTGCAGCGAAGGAACGGGGCGAGAAGCTCGTCTGCCTGACAGCCTACGATTACCCGACCGCACGCGTTGTGGACGAGGCCGGTGTAGACATCATTCTGGTGGGCGACAGCATGGGGAATGTCATTCACGGGTACGGCAACACGATCCCTGTCACGCTCGAGGAGATCGCCTCCGCATGTATCGCCGTCAAACGCGGCACCGAGCGTGCGATGGTCGTCGCCGACATGCCTTTTGGCACTTATCACCTGAATGCCGACGAGAGCGTCAAGAACGCACTTCGGCTAATGAAATACGGCGGTGCCGAGGCCGTCAAACTCGAAGGCGGACGCAACCGCGTGGACCTCGTCAAACGTCTTGTCGATGAAGAGATCCCTGTCGTTGCTCACATCGGGTTAACACCGCAATCGGTTTACAAGATGGGCGGTTACCGCGTGCAAGGCCGTACAGCCGAGCAGGCAAAGCGTCTCATCGAGGACGCCAAGCTGCTGGAGGATGCAGGTGCATTTGCTATCGTGCTGGAGCTTGTTCCACGCGAGGTCGCGGCGATGATAACCAAAGAACTTACTATGTCGACGATCGGCATCGGTGCGGGCGCCGAATGCGACATCCAGGTACTGGTGATCCACGATCTGATGGGCATGACTTTCGGGAGGCAGCCGAGATTTGTGAGGCAATACGCAAACGTGAGACAGGTGATGACCGACGCCATCCACGCATGGGCAGCGGACGTAAGATCCGGTGAGTACCCCAACGAACAAGAATCGTATGGCCTCACCGAGGAGACGATGAAGGAGCTCGGGCAGCTCCGTTCCACCTCTACAGCCAAGGGCTAGATGGAGATCATCAACCGCCGTCAGCGAATGTTCTCGATCTCTCGCAAGCTGCGTCGCGAGGAGAAGACGGTTGGGTTTGTGCCAACGATGGGAGCGTTGCACGAGGGGCATCTGTCGCTGGTCAGAGAGGCACGTGCGAGATGCGACATCGTCATCGTCTCGATCTTTGTAAATCCTGAGCAGTTCAACGATCCTGCCGATCTCGAGAGATACCCGCGTGACCTAACTGCTGACGCCGCGACGCTTGCGGAGGTCGGTGTCGATTACGTATTCGCACCCGACGCAGAGGAGATCTATGCGCCGGGATTCGCAACTTACGTGGATGTCGAGGGGATCGCCGAAACGCTCGAGGGTGCATCTCGTCCGGGTCACTTTAGGGGCGTCGCGACCGTCGTCACGATCCTGCTGAACACCATCCGGCCAAATCTGGCCTTTTTTGGTCAGAAGGATGCGCAGCAGGTGGCGGTTGTGAAGCGTTTGGTCACTGACCTCGGCTTTGAAACTGAGATAGTCGTGATGCCGACGGTGCGGGAGGGATCGGGACTGGCGTTGTCCTCCCGCAACGAGCTTCTCACTCCGGAGGACCGGGAAAAGGCGGCGGCCATCATCAACGCACTGAGAGACGCCAAAACAGCATTCAAACAAGGTCAACGAAATGCCGCAGAGCTTACCAAAATAGTCGAAGATCGTATTTCTGAGGAGCCCGCCGCCCGTTTGGACTACGTCACAGTCGTTGACAGTGAAACGCTGCAACCTGTTGAGAAGATTGGAGATGTCGAGACGCTGATCCTCGCGGCGGCCTATATCGGAGACATTAGGCTCATCGATAACGTCATTCTCAATAGAAAACAGTGATTGGCCCCAACCTTGCATCTAACCGAGTGCAGGCCCGCACTGTCGGGCCTCTAAATATATGAGGACCATAAAGGGTTTCATCGCAATTCTCTCTCTTACGCTGTTGCTTGGTGTAGGTGCGTTCTCGCAAACGGTCCTGTCGTCGATCGGCGGCGGCAGCGTGAATCTCGACGCCCAACACGGCAAGGTGGTCGTACTCGCGGTCGGTGCGAGCTGGCTGCCGCTCTCGGCCCGTCAGGTAGACGTCACAAACGCGCTTGCTAAGAAGTATCAAGGGAAGGATATTGTCTTCTACTTTGTGGCGACTGACTCGACACGGCCGGGCAAGAACTTTGCCTCGGATGAAGACATACGCAAGTTCGCGGCGACGAATAAGATATCAACCGCCAGTGTCCTCCGTGATTCTGATGGAGCGGTCACCTTTCGTAAGTACGATATCGACCAGGTGCCGTCATTCGTAGTTATTGGTAAGGATGGCAAGCTTGTCGCGGAGCCTTTTGGCGGGCTGGATTCGAGTCCAAGCTCGAAGTACGACATCACGGTGCCGATCTCACGGGCTATCGACAAAGCACTTTAATATCGAATTAGATTTTCGAGCCAAGGCGAGACCGCAGGGTCTCGCCTTTTTGTTTCTTATGTTGACACCTGTCGTGATGCGGTGTAGAAATAGGCGATCAGGAGAAACACTGGGATCTGCGTCACCGGCATGACTGTCGTCGGTGATCCGTGTACTTCCTCCTCCTGTACTTAATAAGAAAGAGGAAAAATTATGAAAAAGATCGGATGGGTACTACTACTGACTTTGTGCGGCTATCTGCTAACCGGGTGTAACCCGAGCGGCACACCGGCCAGCAACGCTCCGGCCAATGCCAATGCCAACGCCGCTGCGAAACCAGCGGCGGCCGCCCCGACAACCGACGCCCTCGTCGCACTCGACGACCAGGCTACGCATGCGTTCTTTAAGGGCGACGGTAAATTCTTTCAGGACTTTTTGAGTGACAAATTTGTCTGGTACTTTCAGGGAACGTGGTCTGGCAAGGCTGGTGTTGTGGACATGATCAGCAAGATCAAGTGCGATGGCAAAGGCTTTGCGATGAGCGAGCCGCAGATGACGATGATCGACAATGACACGTATGTCATGACGTATAAGTCGACCGGCGATGGCACTTGCACCGCTGACGGGAAACCCATGCCAACCTCCGGACCCGTTCGTGCGGCCACA
>JBJMGO010000112.1:0-5008 GCA_045807825.1 Pyrinomonadaceae bacterium
TCATTGTTGGCAATTTCCCATTTACTGGCTGAAAGGCTAGACGTATCCGGGTATATTGATCTTTTATCCAAGGCCCGTCGGTATCCGAAGCCGGGATATTAAGCCCCCTGAAGGCTAAAAGCGTTAGTCCAGTGAGTTCTTCGTAGTTCATCCTGGCAAGACCGGCGTTGCCCGATGGGTCGGCGGCTCCGCCATTTGGCGGAATTGTCTCTGTTTGTTCACGATCGCCTCGCCGCGAACGTATCTTCTGACGGCGATACTCCCAGTATTGTGGAGGAGTCATCGCGATCAGTTTCCGAACCGCAGGAAGATCCTCTCTCTTTGCCAATTCGCAATATGTCGCAACCGTCTTTTGGATAGCTTCGACCTGCGTGTCGACCTGAGGGGCTCCGGCGGCGCTAGTCTCTGCGCGCCAAAAACTGTCGCGCTTAGCCACGAGAATAACTGTAGTTAGAAGCACGAATATTGCGACAACAACTCCCATTCTCTTTGTGGACATATATATTCTCCCTTACCGGTTTGGTTAATGTTCAGCAACCGGGGCACCGAGTGGTCAAACCCGCGGCGCACATCGCTAGTACCACAATAAACCAAACAGCTGCTCGGCAATCGAGTTTTAGTCTAAACGAGGCTGATTGTCAGGCCTGCGATCCTAGCTGCACCGCCGTTTGCTCGCTCACATCGCCTCCCGCACGCACGACTGCGTTCGCCCCGGTGTTCCTGCGATTTGCTATCCTTACTGCTTGCTATGACAGCACCGCTTATTGCGATCATTGGCCGGCCTAATGTCGGGAAGTCGACGCTCTTTAATCGGCTGACTGGGTCGCGCAGGGCGATCGTCGGGAATGAGCCGGGGATCACGCGCGACAGGATGTACGGCGAGGTCGAGTGGCAGGGGCAGGAGTTTAGGCTGGTGGACACGGGCGGGATCGTGCCGGACGACGACGCCGTTATTCCCGCGAATATCTTTAAGCAGGCTTCGAACGCGATCGACGAGTCGGTGGCGATCATCTGGGTGGTGGACTCGCGTGCGGGCGTGACGCCGCTCGACGAGGAGCTTGGCGTGCTGCTGAGGAACACGGGCAAGAGGGTGTTCATCGCGGCTAACAAGGTAGAGTCTCAAACCGTCGAGAGCGAGGCGGGTGAGTTTCACAAGTTTGGGTTCGAGCTCGCGCCCATCTCCGCCGAGCACGGCACCGGCATCGGCGACCTGCTGGATCAGGTGTGCGAGGTGCTGGAGGTCGCGCCCGATAGCGAAGACCTCGTCGATAGTGAGGCGACGGGATCCGTCGAGGAGGATGAGGAGGAGGATCACGTGTTCCCGAGGGATCGCCTCTCCGATGAGATCAAGCTCGCGATCATCGGGCGTCCAAACGTTGGGAAGTCTTCACTGCTCAACAAACTTCTGGGCGAGGAGCGGGTGATCGTTTCGCCGATCGCCGGCACGACGCGGGACGCCATCGACACGCATCTGGAGGTCGACGGGCAAAAGTTCGTTCTGATAGATACCGCCGGCATTCGCCGCAAGGGCAAGACCACCGAGATGGCCGAGAAGCTGTCGGTGATCATGGCCCGCAAAGCCCTCGAGCGTGCCGACGTCGCCATTCTCCTGATCGACGCCATCGAGGGCGTCACAAATCTCGATGCCACGATCGGCGGCTACGCTCTCGACAGCGGCTGCTCGATCATCATCGCCGTCAACAAATGGGACGCGGTCGAGGGAAAGGAGACAAATACCGTTTACGAGGTCGAACGCGAGGTGCGGCAGGCGATGAAGTTCCTCGATTGGGCACCGCTCGTTTTCATATCCGCGTTAAGCGGGCAGCGCGTGGCGAAGATTCTTCCCATAGTCGCAAAGGCAGGCTTGGCCCGCCAGCAGCGGATACAGACCTCGCGGCTCAATCGCTTTTTTGAGGAGATGATCTCGCAGCCAAAAGGCGGCGGGTCCCCGGCACCGGTGAAGGGCGGGATGTCGCGGCTCAAGGTGCAGTTCATCACGCAGGCGGGCATTCGCCCGCCGTTGTTTATCCTATTTACGTCTGGTGGTAAGCCGGGACTGCATTTCTCCTATACGAGATATGTAGAGAATCGGCTGCGCGAGGAGTTTGACCTATTTGCGACGCCGGTGCGCCTCGTGGAGCGTCACAAATCAAAGCCGAGGAAGTAGTGCTTCGGCGGACGTTTGAGCTACAATCTCGCTTCTGAAATGGACATTCTACTGTTGCTATTAAGGCTGGGGCTCGCGGGTGTAATGGCGCTGGCGGGATTCGCAAAGCTTGCCGATCTTGAGGGGTCCAGAAAGGCGTTTGAGGGGTTTGGCGTCACCGGAACTTTGGCGAAGATCGGTCCCCTCGCTCTCTCTATCGTCGAGATCACCGTCGCGGCGATGCTCCTATTTACGCAGACGTCCTGGTTCGCAGCGATCGGCGCACTTGCGCTGCTCGTGCTGTTTATCGCCCAGATGGGCTATCAGCTCGCAAAAGGGAATTCACCCGATTGTCACTGCTTTGGCCAGGTCTACAGCGCTCCTGTCAGCGAGACTAGCGTGATCAGGAATGTTGGATTCGCGATCCCTGCCGCCGTGCTCGTCGTGCGTGGGCAAAGCGGCCAAGGTGCTGCTATCACCGATCCGGGCGTGAATACCCTGGAGCTTGCATTCGGCGTCGTCATCACAGCTTTGCTGGTCGTGGCGCTGGCGTATCTCCGCAAAATTGTGCAGCGGCAGGACGAGATCCTCAAGGAACTCGAGGTGATGGAGATCGTCGCCCGCGACGGCGGCACCGTCGAACGCCACGAGGCCGGCACGCCGCACGACGGTCTGCCCATCGGAGCGGTCGTGCCGGACTTTGCGGGCAAGCATCTTGATGGCGGTGACGTTTCGCTAGGGGATCTCAAAGCCGAAGGGCTGCCGGTTCTGTTTATGTTCGTCAGCCCGAGCTGCACGCCCTGCAAGGCGATGGTCGGCGATCTTGAAAAGTGGATCGATGATCTCTCAGGCAAGGTGAAGATCGCCTTTGTCACAAGTGGCGCGGCGGATGATAATCGCGAGAAATTCGCGGCACTCGGAGACACGATGATCCTGCAGGAGGCACGTGAGGTCGCGGGGCTGTTTCGGGCACAGTGGACGCCCAGCGCGGTGCTGATAGACGCGAAGGGTCGCGTCGCAAGCCATATCGCCGCGGGAGACCAGGCTATTCGCACGATGGTCGAGGCAATTAAGAGCGAGGACCTGAAGCGCGAGGGCGTGCACTTCACGAATGGGAACGGGCAAGGTCATTCCAAAGCACCGATCGGTCAGCGTGTGCCGGATATTAGGATCTCCGACATTCGCGGGCGCGAGATCACCAGCGACTACTTTAAAGGCAAACCGACGCTCGTCGCGTTTTGGAGCTCAGCCTGCCCGCACTGCCACGCCATGGCAGCAGAGCTTCGCGATTGGGAAAAGTCAAAGGGTACGGACGACCCGAATCTGATCGTTTTCACGGAGGCGGCGGATTCGCTGGAGTTGGATTCGCCGGTGATCGTGGATCCCGGGCACAAGACTGCGACGGCGTTTGGTATGTTTGGCACGCCGTCGGCGGTGCTGATCAATGAGAATGGTGTATTCGTCTCGGAGACGGCCATCGGTGCTCCCGACATCTGGTCCCTGATCGGTAAGAAGAAGTAGCTTTCGGGGTTTCAGCCGTCAGTTCTCAGCAGTCAGCTACTCGGAAGCTGAGAGCTGAATGCTGACGGCTGACAGCTTTTTATGAAACCAATCGACTGGCAGATCGACGCGACTGACGGCAATGCGCGAGCTGGGAGCTTGCGCACGCGCAGGTCCATTGTCGAGACGCCGGTATTCATGCCGGTCGGGACTCAGGGTGCACTCAAGGGAATTCGGTTCGAATCGCTCGAGGAGGAGATGGACGCGAGGATCATCCTTGCGAATACCTATCACCTCTTTTTGCGGCCGGGTATCGAGACGATCAGGCACTTTGGCGGGCTGCACAGGTTTTCCTCTTGGGACCAATCATTTTTGACGGACTCGGGCGGGTTTCAGGTATTTTCGCTGACGGATCTGAGGAAGCTTACGGAGGAGGGCGTTGAGTTTCGCTCGCATCTGGATGGCAGTAAGCAGTTTCTGTCGCCGGAGATCTCGATGGAGGTGCAGGCCGCCCTCGACTCCGAAATTGTGATGGCCTTTGACGAGTGCCCGCCAGGCGACGCAGGGCACGAGCGAACCCGTTCGAGTTTGGAACTGACGGTGAGGTGGGCTGAGAGGTCGAAGAAGAGGTTTGATGAGCTGCAGGCAGAATCACCTGCTGTAGCGGGTGGTTCTGACCTATCAGGCAAGCAGGCTCTCTTTGGCATTATTCAAGGGGCGGGGCACCTCGACCTGCGTCGGGAGAGTCTAGATCGGACGGTTGAGATGGGCTTTGACGGCTACGCTATCGGCGGGCTGAGCGTTGGCGAGGAAAAGAGCCTGATGTACGAGGTGCTCGAGTTCCTCGCGCCGCAAATGCCTACGGACGCTCCGCGGTACCTGATGGGAGTTGGGACACCTGAGGACCTGCTGGAGGGCGTGGAGAAGGGTGTCGATCTGTTCGACTGCGTGATCCCGACGCGAAACGGGCGGACGGGGAGTGTCTTTACCTCTCGAGGCAAGCTCAACATCCGAAACGCAAAATTCGCGCTCTCGGATGAGCGGCTCGATCCAGAATGTCCGTGCTCTGTCTGCACACGATATTCGCTCGGATATCTGCGGCATCTGTATCAGGCGGGCGAGATGAATGCGTCAATAATGTTGTCGCATCACAACGTTGCTTTTTTTCTCGATCTGATGCGGCGCGCACGCGTGGCGATCGTTGCGGGTGAGTACGCAAAATTCAAATCAGCCACGCTTGAGAAGCTCTCACAAAACGCGCAGGCGGGCGGCGTTTGATTAAGCCTTTTGCTTTGTATATCATTTGCTTTTTGTCTTCAGCGGCAGATCTGCAATGAACGTGTACCTATTACTCTTTCAGGA
>JBJMGO010000113.1:0-8166 GCA_045807825.1 Pyrinomonadaceae bacterium
AGCTTGACGTCAAACAGGTTGCCGATCTGGCGATGCGAGTTCGCGTCGTTGCCTATACCGTCGAACTGCAAGTACACAAACCGCAATCCCGCCTCGGCTGCCTCGCGGCAAAATTCTTTTGATTTGGCGAACTCAATTCCGTTCGTCGCGGCCTGCACCGAGTTGTAACCAACTTTACGTGCATAGCGGACAGCGTCGAGGAAGTAAGGCGACAACGTCGGCTCACCGCCCGAGTACTGCACCGACATCTGGCGACGCGGCTTGATCTGGATGGCGTTGTCGAGGATCTCCTGCACGTCCTCCATCGACAGCTCGTGAACGAATCCGACCTGATTCGCGTCCATAAAGCACGGATCGCACATCATGTTGCAGCGATTCGTGAGGTCGACCGTCAGCACGGCACCACGTCCGAACTTCACGCTCGACGTACCGTGGTTGTGCAGCTTCTCGTCGTTGTGCGACTCCATGTCTCGGCCCGGGAAGAGCGACTCGATGTGCTGCAGGAATTTCGAGTCGATCGCCATCATGTCCTCGATCTTGCCGTGCGTCGGACAATCTTTGATCATCCACACCTGACCGTCACGCTCGATGATCTGCGCCTTGATCTCGCCGACCTTCTCGTTGATAAGCATCGAGACTTCCTTCTCGCCCGAGAGGATCGACTCACGCGCCTCGATCACGCACTGCGGGCAAAGCGAATCCGTCGTTCGCGGGAATCCCAGCGTCGGCTTCGTCTTCTGCCACGATTTAAGGATCGGCTTGTCGGCCCACTTGGGGATGAAACTCGGGTTCGGCTTGAACTGATTCACGCTCTTGATCGCGTTGAACGCGCCGGCGGCGACATAGGTCAGGCCCTTCTCGATATGCTTGATAGGTCTAGTCATGATGTGGAATCTCTTCTCAGTAGTCTGTCAGCGGCGGCGTTAGCTATGCTGTTGGAGGCCGCCTCAGGGTACCCGTCAAAGGTACAGTTATCTATATGTAGCAATGGCAATGCCCGTGCCGTGCCTGCTCCTCAGTTGTCCGAATGCTAAGTCCTTGTGAATATTGAACTTAACAGCTGTGGAACCGTAAGTCTGCGATTTGCGTGTGTCCCCTTTTGATACAACTGATGTTACCACATCTGCCACTGTGCCAAAAAGTCCCACCAACGTGAGAAGCTCTTTCCACGCTATACTTTACAAGAATGGATCCTCGAAAGGCTGAAATCCCCGCTCCGCGGCTGATCCGTGCCTTGCGAAGGTACGATCTTTTGCCGGCGATAGTCTTTCTCCCGACACGCCGAAAATGCGACGAGGCGGCTGAGGAAGTTGCCGTCGACAAGTCGCAAAAGAACGACCCGGAGCGACTGCGGCAGCGAAAGGCGATCTTCGACGAGTTTCTCGCCGAGCATCCTGAGATTGCGGATCACAAGCATGCCGACCTGATCGTCCGCGGCGGGATCGCGGCACATCACGCCGGGCACATTCCGTCGTGGAAGCTCCTCATAGAGCGAATGATGTCCGCCGGTCTGCTCAACGCATTGTTCGCGACATCGACCGTCGCGGCGGGCGTCGACTTCCCTGCCCGCACCGTCGTCATAACCAATGCGGACACCCGCGGCAACGACGGCTGGCGGCCCTTGACGGCAAGCGAGCTCCAGCAGATGACCGGACGCGCCGGGCGCCGCGGCCGCGACAACGTCGGCTTCGTCGTGCTCGCACCCGGGCAGTTTCAAAATCCGCGCAAGATCGCGGAGCTGCTCAAGGCTCCGCCCGACGCGCTGGAGAGTCAATTCCGCGCGACTTACACGAGCCTTCTGAATCTGCTCGACGCCTTCGGGAGCTTCGAACAGGTACGCGAGATCGCGGAGCGGAGCTTTGCGTTTCGCGAGAGGCGCAATCGTCACGAGCAGGGCCTCGGCGGACGCCTCTGGCAGCCCTTCGAAGACATGGCCCGCGTGCTCGCGCACTTCGGCTATCTGGATTTTGAGGCGGAGAAGGTCACCGCGAGCGGCAAGTGGCTCGCGGACCTGCGCGTCGATCGGCCGCTGCTCATCGGCGAGGCGTTGAAGGACGGCATCTTTGACGAACTCTTGCCCAAGCACGCTGCCGGTTTGATCGCCGCGGTCGCCGCCGACGCCGACAGGAGCTACGGCGAGATGCACGCTTCGCGACCGATGGACGATCTGCTCGCCTCGCTTGATGAGATCGTACTTCGCGTCTCAAGCATCGAGTGGAAAAACGGCGTCCCTCCCATCGAGGACATCAACTACTCCGCCGCCGCCGCCGCCGAACGCTGGACCCAGGGAATGTCTTGGGATGAGCTCGTCGCCCGCACAAAAGCCGAAGAGGGCGACCTCGTCCGCCTCCTGTCCCGCACCGCCGAGGCCCTAAAACAACTCGCCCATCTTCACTCCTCAAACCCAAAAGCCGCCGCCATCGCCGCCGCCGCTTCCGATCTCATCCTTAGAGAACCCGTCCTTTAAAGCTCCCCTCCTTACACGGTGCTGGGCCTACCCGCACACTGGACCGTCCTTTGGTCCAGAACGAGGGGTGGACGGCGTTTCGCCGGACGGGGTGGTTCTTTCTCGGCGTCCCACGTACCGTTTTTATAGTCCTCTGATCTGCGGCGTTTCGCCGGACGGGGTGGTTCTTTCGGCGCCACATAGATTCGAGTTCCATTATCGACCAGCCCCCAACGGGACCAATTCAATAGCGTCCGTTGGGTATACTAGTGATGTGAATTGTGCAGAGTGTGGAGCGTTGGTCGGGGCCGATCAACAATTTTGTCGTTCTTGCGGGACTGCGGTTGCGGCCAATACATCGCCGCCGATCCATCCGCGAACGGTGGTGTTGATCTCCGTACTTCTGGTCTTCGTCGGGATCATCATTGGGGTCACGGGCGGAATGGTCGATCTTCGGTGGCTTAAGTTCACCGGTGTGTACATCATGCTCGCCGGCTTCCTCTCCCTCGTCGCGGGCAGCCCCATACTTGAGCGGATCGTCGAGACGCGGACCAGGTGGCGGCGCCTTGATGAGGCAAAGGCAATAAAGCAACGATCTGCCTCATCCGGCAGCTCCCCCAACCTCTCGCGTGCCGACACCACCAACAAGCTTCTCCCCGTCCCGGAGCAGGACTTCATTCCATCTCCCCCGAGCGTCACCGAGCACAGCACCGAGCTCCTCCAGCAACCCACGCGCAAAAAGTAGTCTCAGGCCGACCTCGTCCGCATGACGGCCAGTCCAGCCTCCCACAAGACGCCCGATTTAGATCTTTCGTTTGTACACGTAGGTTGTCGTAATGGTTATACCATCGATGGGGCCGGTGTCTATCTGGTCCACCTTCAGGGTTTTTCCGTCCTCGGATAGCTTATAGAAATACTTAAACTTGCTCTGCGTCTTTCCGGTTGCGATCTGGACGAGTTCGGCATCAACGGCTATTCTCGCTCCATCGACCTGCGTCTTTGATCGGATCTCGAATGCGTGATCTGTGAACACAGGATTCGTCTCGCCTCTCCCGTCGAGATAGTACACCTTAGTCGCCGGCGGGGTCGCGCTCGGGATTGTCGATGAATAATAGGTCTCTCTGAGTGTCATCGCGTCCTGATCGATCACGCGTTGCCCTGAAACCGGAGGCTTCGCCAAATGAGTCAAACCCGGCACAACTATCGCCGACTCACTTTGTACCTGGGCGTCACTACCCGTCATGATCCAGGTCCCTGAGAAATTTGGAATTTGACCCAGAGCCGAGGCAACCGAACCGAAGATCACGATCGTTACCGAGATCAAAAGAACACTGGCCCGCATGACAATAAGTATAGCCGATTCATGCATCTCAAAACTCGGCGCGAGGCCTGCGATTCTCGCACCTCTCGTCCGCAGCGATCTCTTGTATACAAATCCCCCGACCTGTGGAATCATTCCGTCACACTTTGCTTAACCCACGCCCCTGAAGTTTGTAGTATCGGCGTTCTGCGATAGAGTTCACATCATGCAAAAAACAGTTTGGATCTTCCTCGCCCTGTTGATCGTCGCATCGGGCGCCTCGCTGGCTCATGCGCAGGACACGGTCCCGCCCGAAAAGGTTGCGCTGATCAAGGAGATCGCCGAGCTCACGGGCGGTAAAAAGCAGTTTGACGAGATCATGTCGGCCTCAATGGACAGTGAGATGGAGACGTTCAAAGTATCATTCGCGGCGCTCGTCCAGAACGATAAGCATTCCCCTGCGAGTGACCCGATCCTAATTAAGTTGATGGACGAATCCATGGCTGACGTCAGCGCCAAGTCAAAGGAGTTTTTTGCGAAGCAATTCAGCTTCGACAAGTTTGTTAATGATGTCTTCGTGCCCGTGTACGCACACCACTTTACCGATGACGAACTGCGAGACCTGATCGCCTTCTACAAAACTCCAACGGGACAAAAGCTGGTACGCGAAACACCGCAGATGATGGTCGAGACAATGTCTGCCACCACGAAGACTCTCTTACCTGAATTCACAAAATTTATGGGCAACATCGTCGGCGAAGAGCTAGACAATGCCAAAAAGACGCTCGTAACTAGACCCGTCCAGCCAAAGAATTAGGGGTACAGAAAATGCGTCGGGTCAGGCGCGTGATTCTTGATTCTCACACCTCTTGTCCGCAGAGATCCTAGGCCGGGGAGCAGTCCGCAGAAGCATTGGGGTCAGGCCTACGATATTACGATTCTCACATCTCTCGTCCGCAGAGATCTCTTGTATACAAATCCCCCGACCTGTGACATCATTCCGTCACACTTTTGCGTAACCGACGCCCGACACCCCGCTTCATGAAACCGGGTCTGGTCGATACTTATTCAAGAATGGCTGCCACAAGCGGTCGTGTTTTCGCCTCCTCAGTGTAATGTCGACGTCCGAGGTATTGAGCCTATGACCAACTCGATCGATTCTTCACCTTGTCCCGAATGTGGCGGCACAGGCCTAAAGGATATCGGCACGGAACAACAGGTTCCATGCAGCGCATGCAAGGGAGCTCAGCCTGTAGTGGAAGCATCACCTCCGGAGGACAAGCCGGCAGCCAGCAACCGCGGACTGTTCATGGTTATAGCGATCGTCCTGATCGGCACCTTTTTTTGGCGAGCATTCGGCGTTGCCGACGAGATTCCGAGCCCCGGATATAGGAGCCTAACGATCGGATTGGACCTGCTGTGTCTCCTAAGTTTGATCGGCCTGCGTGTCCAGGCCTCAAAGCAGGTTCCGGCGATCACGTTTGGGGTGAGTGTGCTGTTTTGGTTCGGTCTGTTAGCCGGTCTCGGCTTGTTCGCTATCCGCTTGAGCAGCACGAGAAGCTGGGAGACCGGGCACCTTAGCTACAAATGGGACCTGAGTTCGGGGTCCGGCGCTCTGTCAGAAAAAGTGCCTGCCTATCGTAAGACTACGACTACCGCATCCGGGGTCAAGATCACTGTCGACGAGAAACCCGGCCAAGCGGTCTCTTTGTCTCAGGGCACGATATGGATCAAGCAGCCGCTCCTCGTCAACGGGAACAAGGTTGAGGGGGATATATCGCTTGTGAATTCCGCTAGCTACCCGCCCGGTGCACCAACGTGTAAAGATCCCTTCGCCGTGATGAAGATCGACCACATAAAACCGAGTCTCGACGGCTGGCAGTATTCAAAGGATACAAAGATCTCGTACATCGTCGACGGCGTTGAAATGAAGCCGACAAGCGACGGCCTTCCTCCGGCTCCGCCGACCCCTTCCACAGATCACACCATTTACCTGGAAAGGATCACCGTCTCCCCGACCTGTGACACTTGGCAAAAGATAGCAAACAGCGGATCCACTCAGATCAGGATAGGCGACGCCTTGGTCGACCTATCCGATCACGATCGCTCGGTCATCAAAGAGTTTGCCTCGGCGATCGGCCTGCAATGACACCTCTTGTCCGCAGAGATCCTAGGTGGGGGAGCAGTCCGGGCAGTGCCGGAGCGTGTAGATCGCGCTCGGCTGCCGGGTCGCGGAATATTCGTCCAAATGCCCTGCGCAAATGTTGTGGTGTGAAGGTCTCTCGCCCTTAAGGCCGAGCTTGGTTAGGAGTTGGAGCACGACGTGAAAGCGCGCCACGATCGAGCACTCCTTCCAGTCGAAGGAGAACGGGTCAGGCCTGCGATACTGCGATTCTAAAAAGGGCTGCGGAACCGGCTTTTGTTAGTTGTAGACAAACCCCACAACCTGTGGCATTATTCCGTCACACTTTTGCCTAATCGACGCCCTAAAGTTTCGATTGGGCGTCTGCCATCGTCCTCTCATCTTTCATCGCCGCAAGTAACTCCGAGCTCCGGCTACCCCTTGTCGAGCGACCGCCGCCGCAAGAGAATGACTGAACTATCATCAGTCGTGCGGCGTAGGGTTCAACAGGAATATTGCGTTCCCATTCAAATGAATAAGGAGCAATCCTGCTATGAACGGTATTTCGAATGCGAACGACGGTCCCGACACGGGGAAGTTCCGAGAGACGTCGATCCAAACATACGCAAGGATCGCCGGAGTCCTACTGCTGCTCACGATCGTTGCCGGTGGCTTCGGTGAGGCTTATGTACCATCCAAACTGCTTGCGGGCAGCGATGCGAACACCACAGCCGAAAACTTCAGGGCCTATGACTCGCTGTTCCGCGCAGGCTTCGCCGGTTATCTGGTGGAGGCCGTGTGTGACATTGCGCTGTCGCTGGTTTTTTACGTGTTGCTCAAGCCAGTCCACAAGCAGCTTGCCCTTCTAGCGGCGTTCTTTGGACTCGTATCTACGGCGGTATTCGCGGGTGCGGAGCTCTTCAATTTTGGAGCATCGCGTATTTTCGCGGGCGCTGGTTATCTGAATGCGTTCTCGCCGGATCAACAGAATGCTATAGGGATGCTCTTTCTCAAGGTCTTTGGATATGGCGGCGGAATATTCATGGCCCTCTATGGCATCGCGTCCATGCTTCGCGGCTATTTGATTCTTCGTTCGGGCTACCTTCCTCGGTTTCTTGGCGTTCTATTGATGCTGGCCGGTGCAGGGTTTGTTGCGAACAACCTTGCCTTCGTTCTGGCCCCGTCCTATGCGTCAGACTTTTTGGCTCTGCCGATGTTTTTGGCTGCACTGTCATTGACCGTATGGTTCCTTGCGAAGGGCGTAGATCTTGCAGAATGGGAGAAGACAGCAGGAGTCGAGCGAGTAAGCTGATGATAGCTGATCCGAAAGGCTCGGATTGGCCGGAGAGTTTATGTATTGTCCACAGTGCAGCCAACGACAAGTTTCAGAGAGCACTCGCTTTTGCACAAGCTGCGGATTTTCGCTTGACGTCGTGGCAGAACTCCTTGCAAATAATGGCGACCTGGTACGTTCCGACCCCGATGAAAACGTAACGGTCTGGAATAAAAGCCGGCATCGGTTTGTCAGTTCAAAATTGTTGTTGCTAGGAATTTTATTGGTTCCCGTAGCCTTTCTCTTCCAGTACCTCTTCAACTCGCCGGTTGGGTTCTTTCCGGCCGTCATCATGATAGCCGCCGGGGTGATCCAGGAAATAATTCACGGTGTCATCCTTCAGCTAAGCGGTGTCAAGGTAACCTCCCGAACCAGAGAAAGGATCCTCACTGCGGCGGACAAACATTTGAACCTACCTCGGGGAACCAGTGTCCCAGTTCCTCATCTTAGATCGCTCGACACTGCCGAAATGGTCAAACCCCCGAGCGTGACCGAGAACACGACAAAACTTCTCGATAACGACTAGCGAAAACACTGCGGCGGCGGGCGTCAGACACTTGATTTTGAAGGGTGATCATGCACCGGTTTGGGCGTATCATCCCTATACATGATGCGTTCGACACCTTTCCTGTTATTCGATGGCAACTGCGCTGAGGCGATGGGGTTTTATCACGGGTGCATTGGCGGCGAGCTGACGTTGATGAGGCTTGGGGATACGCCGATGAAGGATTCGCTGCCGCCGGAGAAGCACGATCGCGTCATCCACGCGCGGCTCGTGAGCGGCGACATCGACATATCCGCCACCGACTGGATGGCCTCGCCGGAGTTTGACCCTGTCCAGGGCAACACCTTCGCGCTCTTTGTCACCGGAACGACTGACGACGAGTTGAGATCAGTTTTTGACAAGCTCAAGGATGGCGACAACAACACGCGGCTGCAGGACATCCACGAGATGCCCTTCGGCC
>JBJMGO010000114.1:0-2290 GCA_045807825.1 Pyrinomonadaceae bacterium
TCTCGGTCTTGCCGACGCCGGTCGACCCGATCATCAGGATATTCTTTGGCAGGACGTCCTCGGCGATCTCGGCGGGCAGCTTTTGTCGACGAATTCGATTACGCAGAGCGATCGCGACGGCACGCTTTGCTGCCGCCTGCCCGACAACGTACTTGTCGAGCTCCGCCACGATCTCCCGTGGCGTCAGCTCGTCAAGATTCGCCTTTACTGTTGCGGTCTCACCGCTCAAATAGATTGCCATTGCAAAACCCTAATTGTAGAGGACAAGCCGCCAAACAGCGAAGCCGCGGCATTCGCCGCTTGTGCTAGCCACCTCTGTATTGATGGTTACGGATTTTGAACCTCGCTCGCTAAAAGATATCGAGTAAAGAAGTATGCAAAAGAGCGACGAAGGACGAACCGTCTCCCTATGGGAGGCGACGGGTACGTTGATCGACGGAAAAGCGGTGTTACCGACGAAAACCGGCACGTGCATTGTCGGCGGCGGGATCGCGGGGCTAACGACGGCCTACCTGCTCACCAAAGCGGGCCAGCAGGTCATCGTTATCGACGACGGTCTCATCGGCGGCGGCGAGACGTGTCGCACCACGGCGCACCTCTCAAACGCCATCGATGACCGTATCTACCGTATTGAGGAATGGCACGGCGAGGACAAGGCAAAGCTTGCGGTCGAGGCTCACACCCGTGCCATAGATCAGATCGAGCAGGTTACAAACGAGCTGAATATCGATTGTGACTTCTTCAGAGTAGACGGCTACTTGTTCAAAGCTGATGATGGCGGCGACGACGACCTGCAAAAGGAACACGACGCCGCGCGGCGGTGTGGCCTAGACGTGGATTGGGTCGAAACGCAATTTGGCCGAAGCCTGAGATTCCCGCGGCAGGGGCAATTTCATGTCCTCAAATATTTGCGCGGAGTTGCGGATGCCATAGAACGAGCGGGTGGCCAGTTGGTCTCAAATACACACGTCACAGATTGGACAGGCGGAGATTCGCCGGTGGTCACGACCGGCCGCGGCGATATCAAAGCTGACAAGATCGTGCTTGCGACGAACTATCCGCTGATGTCGAAGATGTTCGCAGAGCTGCCGGCCTACCGGACGTATGCCATCGGCGTCACTATCCCAGTCAACACCGTCGAGCGGGCGCTGTACTGGGACAACGCAGACCCTTATATCTACGTTCGCACTCAACAGGACGGCGATGAAAAGGTGCTGATCGTGGGCGCCGAGGACCATCGTACCGGGCAGTCGAATGACGGTGAGGCTCGTTTCGCACGTCTCGAGACGTGGACACGCAAGCACTTTGAATCGATCGGTGAGGTCAAATATCGCTGGTCGGGTCAATTCATGGAGACGCATGACGGGCTGGCCTTCATAGGCCAATACTCCGACAGGGAGCCCAACGTTTTTCTCATCACCGGCGACTCTGGAATGGGCATGACGCACGGCACCATCGGCGGGATGCTCGTTAGCGATCTTATCCTTGAGCGTGAAGATCCCTGGGTGGATGTTTTTCAGCCCTCGCGTATCGCTACGCAGTCCATCAAGGAGGCCGTGCCTGAGATCATCGCGTCGACGATTCCATATAAGGATTGGCTGACGGGCGGTGATATCGACTCAGTCGATCAACTACAGCCCGGAGAAGGGGGCATTCTTCGCCACGGCATGTCTAAGATCGCCGTTTATCGGGACGATACCGGCGAGCTTCACAAAAGGTCTGCCGTCTGCACGCACATGGGGTGCATCGTTAGGTTCAATTCGCTCGAGAAGACATGGGATTGTCCTTGTCACGGCTCGCGATTCTCTGTTCATGGCAACCCGATCAACACACCGGCGATGACGCCGTTGGGTAAGCCGGACTAGGCGACTACCGTCTGGTTCGTCGCATCACAGAGCGTTGGAGGTTTTCGAATGAATGTCCTTACCCGAGCGACGCTCTCGCTTTTGGTCGCGGTTTTATCGGCACTTCAGTTTGGGAGCCTTGGTTCCGAAAGCAGCTCGACGGCTGCGCCACAGTCTGGAGCTCTCTCCTTTCAGATCGATCCTGCGTCGAGCACGTTCATGGTTCGAGCGCATCGCGGCGGTCCAGCGTGGTTCAAGGGGCACGACCACTTTATTGCTGTCCGCGAGTTTAAAGGCGGTGTGTCGATCACGGCTAATATCGTGAGTCCGGCCAGCCTTGGCATAACCATCCAAGCCAATTCACTCGAGGAGACGGGTGCAAACTTTTCGCCGCAGCAGAAGGCGATCATCAAAAAAGAGCTCGACGAGATCGTTCTCGAGGTTCA
>JBJMGO010000115.1:0-4394 GCA_045807825.1 Pyrinomonadaceae bacterium
GTGACCTTAGCAGTGCCCTGGGGAGCCGTGACCTTCGTATCGATGCTGACGACTGCGGGCTCGACCTTTTTGGCGATCTCCGCGAATGATCTTGAGAGCCTCTCGGGCTGTGCGTCCACCGCCATGGCGGCGAACAGGATCAGCGCAGAAAGCGCCGCGACAGCCCTGCCAGCGGGGCTAAAAAACTTGATCTTGAACATAAAAACTACTCCCCGAGTGTTACGCGAAAGTATAACAAAACAGATTTACTTTTACTTTGATGCAGCTATTTTGAGGGGTCAAGCAGAATTTTCAGCGTGGCTGGCATGGCAGCACGCTCCATCGCTTGGATACCTTGTGAGAGCGGGACCGTATCGGTGATCAGCCGCTCGACAGACACTTGGTCGGACGCCAGTAGATCGAGCGCAGGTGCAAAACGGCCGCAGCGGGAGCCGACGATCGTTATTTCGTCCACAACGACCCGTGCGGCGGCCCACCTAGGAGTGCCGTGAAATGTCGACTTGAGAACGATCTTGCCACGCGGCCGTACGAGATCCAGCGCGGTCGCAAAGCCGCTCTCGGAGCCGCTCGCTTCGACGACCACTTCAAAAGTCTTGTGCATTGCAGGGTCGATCGTATCTAACATCATCGTATCTCTGACGGCGTCATTAGCAATGGTCAGCTTCTCCCGATGTTTGCCGATGAGAGTCACGCTTTGGGACCTCAGGCCCAGCGACATCGCGCACAAAAGCCCGAGCTTCCCATCGCCGATGACGGCGACTCGGGTGCCTGGCATGATCTCGACCTGCTCGGTAATGCCAAAGGCCGCGGCGAGCGGCTCCGCGAAGACGGCTTGCTCGTTGGTGACGCTGTCCGGAACGGTGAGAAGATTCTTCGACGGGAGCCGCAGGTACTCGGCGTGTGCCCCATCGCGCCCGTCGATGCCGAGTACGGTGCGGGTTCGGCAGTGTCGCGGGTCGCCCGCTAGGCACCTCTCGCATGTGCCGCAGCCGGCGTTGATGTCGCCCACGACGCGTTTGCCCATGAGGTCGGGAGAATCGGCCGATTGCTCCACAATGCCCACGAATTCGTGACCTATAGTTCCTTCGAACCCGGCATAGCCGCGGACGATCTCTAGGTCCGTGTTGCAGATGCCCGAGAGCATCACGCGTACGAGGGCCTCGCCGTTAGTCGTCGGCATGGGCACGTCTGGGACTTTGAGTTCGCCATCCGTGAATCGCAGTGCCTTCATATTTGATTTCTCTTGCAGGGTTTAGAATAAAACCGCATCTATGCAGAGAATTTTCTTACTTTTCACGGCGTTGGTGGTAATCGGGACGGTCTTTTCCTGCGGCGGAGTTAAGCCGACGTACGACGCCCACGGCGACACGCCGACTGAGGCGTACAAGCGGCTTTTCGCGGCGGTAAAAACGGGTGATCCCAATAATATTCGCGTCGAGATGACCAAGAAGACAATTCAATTCGGCGCAATGACGGCCAAACAAATGGGCAAAACCGAGGACGAGCAGATCAGCCACGGTATGACCGCTACGACGTATTCAGAGGCTGTCCCAGAGATACGCGATGAAAGGATCAAAGACAACATGGGTGCGGTCGAGGTGTGGAACTCAAAGGACAGCAAGTGGGAAGACCTTCCGTTCATGATCGAGGACGGAAAGTGGAAGCTCGCGATTGGCGACGCATTTGCGGGCAGCTTTAAGTCGCCCGGCAAAGGCCGCAATGAGATCGACAGAGAGGCGGCAAACGCAATGCGACCGCCGCAGACGCCGGTAGTGCCAAACGTGAACGCTAATCTGCCGCATTCACCGACTAACAAGCAATGATCTCCCAGCAGGAATTTGACGAGCTTGTCGCGACGTATGAGAAGTATGGCTGGGTACTGCGCCGTGTTGTGGCGAGGGATCTGACGGCCGCTCCGCGTGTGCTGCCGACTGGCGTCGCTGCCGTCGCTGGTGTGGTCGATGCGGCGTGGTTTTCGCGGCCTCCGAGCGAAGGTGCGATCGCGTGGGAGATCAGGTTTTTGGGCGGGACGCAGTTCGCACTTGTGGTGCATCTGGATGAAAATTCGATCGAATTCGAGGACGAATTGCATCAAACCGAGGAGCGGCTCGCCGCCTCGGTCGTTGCCCCAAGAAAGGCTTGACACCGTACGGTATCACGGCCAAACTTGAATTGTTGAAATGATGATCAAAGAATTCGGCGGAAAGGTTGCGAGCGTTTGGGAAGGCCTGCGGCCCGTCACCAAAAAGATGCTCGTCGGCGCAATGAAGGCCGGTGACGCTCCAACCTCTCAGGCCCCAAAATCCTACTACGACGCCCACGCCGACTGGGAGGTCAGTCGTCTGCTCTCGGCTCTGGACGAGCAGTCCTCGACGACCGAGATCAAGCGTGACACGACAAAACTCCACGAAATAAAGGAGTTAGCGGAGACCTGCGCACGTATCCTGGAATCTCAGTCCGCGTCGGCCGAGGTGTTTATCCAGCTTGCGACCCGCGCCATCCGTGAGAGCGACTACAGGCGAGTGGACCGGCTGGCGGACAGGCTTGCGGAGCGGTATTCTGCGGGTGAGATCGCTGAGGTGGTTCGCCAGACAGATATGCCGCAGATCCGGGCGATCGCTTACGAGACGCTCGCGATGCTGCCGGTTGAGAATATCGTTCCGCTACTCGACGACACTCTCTATAGCGGGATCGCCGCGGCGGCTCTCGAACAAAAGGCGTTTGAATTCGACTCTGACGAGGCACGCGACGTGCTCGACCAGTACGACAACGGCATGCTCGGCGAGGCTTAACTCAAGGCTGACGCCGCTGCCTCGTCTCCCTTCGCTTTAACCTATTTGGATACATCGGGAATTTTGCGGTCAGCTCTGCGACCTCGCGGCGGACCCGTGTCTTTACTTCCTCAGATTCGGGCTCGTGGATGATCTCGGCGATCATTTTGCCGATGAGGCGCATGTCGTCTTGTTTCATGCCGCGGGTCGTCAGAGCCGGCGTTCCGAGGCGGATGCCGGAGGCGACGAAGGGCTTGTTTGTGTCAAAGGGAATGGTGTTTTTGTTAACGGTGATGTGGACCGCATCCAGGGCTTTTTCGGCGACCTTGCCGGTGATGCCTTTGCCGTCCATGAATACGTCGACGAGCAAGAGGTGATTGTCGGTGCCGCCCGAGACGATGCGGAGACCGGCGTCCTTGATCGCCTCTGCTAACGTCTGTGCGTTGTCGAGGATCTGCTGTTGGTAGTTCTTAAAGTCGTCACGCAATGCCTCACCGAATGACACGGCTTTTGCCGCAATAACGTGGACGAGTGGGCCGCCTTGCACGCCGGGGAAGACGCTGCGATTCACGTCGGCCGCAAATTCCTCTCTGCAAAGAATAAGTCCCCCTCGAGGGCCGCGAAGGGTTTTGTGAGTTGTCGTTGTGACAAACTCGCAATGCGGCACGGGCGAGGGGTGAAGACCAGTAACGACTAATCCGGCAATGTGGGCGATATCGGCCATGACCTTTGCTCCGACTGAGCGTGCGATCTCGCCGATGCGTGCGAAGTCAATGACGCGCGGGTACGCTGAGGCTCCGCAGATGAGCAGCTTTGGCCGCGATTCCTCGGCGATCCGCTGCAGCTCGTCGTAGTCGATCTGCTCCGTCTCGCGGTTGACGCCGTAGGCGGCGACGTTGTAGTTGATGCCGGAGAAGTTGAGCGGATGGCCGTGCGTGAGATGGCCGCCGTGGGAGAGATTCATGCCGAGAATGGTGTCACCGTGGTCGAGGGCGGCCAGCAGGACGGCCATGTTGGCTTGGGCGCCGCTGTGGGGCTGGACGTTCGCGTGGTCGGCTCCAAAGAGCTGTTTGGCACGATCTATCGCGGCATTCTCGACAACATCGGCAAACTCGCACCCGCCATAATAACGCTTGCCCGGATAGCCCTCGGCGTACTTGTTTGTAAATGCCGTGCCCATCGCCTGAAGCACCGCCTCAGAAACAAAATTCTCCGACGCGATCAGCTCCAGCCCATTCGTCTGCCGCCGCACCTCGTCGTCTATCGCACCCGCGATCAGCGGATCCGCCTCTGCAACGCTTGAAGTAAAAAAGTCGTTCATAATTGCCTCGCGAGCGGCCTGTATTCCTTACCAGAATAATATCGTAATCGCCGACAACGGCGGTCGTGAAATGCGCGGTTTTTGAACTCGCTTACTCCGATCGTCGGTAGTAGATCCATTCCGTGATAAAGTGTCGTTCTAGTATCCAATTTTAACCTGACTCCTAGATCCGCCAGGCCCCGATGGCGATGTTTGCGAACCATGGAAAACACAAAAACATATTTACGTCTCTCTCCTGCTATGCGCTTCTTTGGGATTGCAACGATGGCGGCATTGCTCGTAGGAGTTTTCGCGGTGACCAC
>JBJMGO010000116.1:0-6327 GCA_045807825.1 Pyrinomonadaceae bacterium
AAAGATGAGATATCGAATTCCGGAGACCTCCAGATCAATGTTGCTTGTAATGAATACGTATCCAAACGCGGAGCTGGCGAAAACAAAGCTTAGTCTCGAAAGAAATACGACGATGTGGCCAAGAAGGACATTCTCATACCGTAAGACAGGTGCTCCGCCGCGGTATCGGGACCAATATCCTATTTGAATAAGGACGGCCGCACTCACGGTCCAGACGAGCGTCAAGGGCTGCTGGATCTGAGTTGAAGGCTCGTAAAGTATCTTCCTATAGATCGGGAGCCCGTTTACGATCAGAAGGAGACCTCCGATCGTTTCTACGCCGAAGAGCAATTGATACCGCCATCGCTCAAAATACCTCTCCACAGTCTGTACTCCTGCAGCGGACCTGCTCGAGTTGAGCCAAACCGTTCATTTCTTCGCTGGTGGGGGGTAGTTCTTCAGCAGCTTTGCCATCGCCTTGTCGATCTTTGCCTGGAGTTTTGACGCATCTTTGGGTGGATCGAGGGTCTTGGTCGCCTCACCACGCCAGATCTGCTTTTTCGTCTGCACGTCGTATACGTCCAGATTCAATGTACCGACGGTAATGGTGCTGGTCGAGCCATGGGTTGTTTGCATACCGCCCATTCCGCCGCCCCAGCCGCGCCAACCGCCGTAGCCCCAGTTGTCGCCACCCGTGCTGTATGAACTCCACTCCTTTTCCTGGTTGAGAGCGACTTGATAGACAAAGGCAAGGTCGGACTTACCGGGCTCCCCCTTTGAAAGGCCCTTCTGCGATAACTGGCTTTCAATGGACTGCATTATCTGCTGATCGAGCAGTTGATTGGGATACTGCGCACCGTCGATCCTTACCCACGAATAGGTTTTGTACCGCGAGAAATCGGTCCCTTGGAGATAGTTGTATTTAACCTTTTGTGCCGAAGCGGCAACCGAGAGTGTGAAAAGGACGGACAGAAGAATGATCGCCTGTATATATCGTTTGTTATTTTTCATAATAATTCGCTCCACCTCACGCGTGTTCAGTAACATCAAAAACCGATCACCGTTTGCACCATCGGCACCCATCCGTTGAGACCGGCGGTATAAGGCGTGAAGGTCCCGCCGTACGGAGATCTGTTAACGCGCATCAACTCAGCCTGAAACCATAGCCGCTCGGTCGGCAGAAAGTGCCACTTCACACCGCCGCCGTATTCGTTGGAATCCCGAAACTGGCCGAACACCATAGAACCGCGGACATAGAGATTAAGCTTCTTCGGGATCACGAACTTGCCTACCGACATTTCGAAGCCGTGGTCGAAAGTTGATGTGAGAGGCATAGGCCCGTCAGCCTCAAAATCGCTCAGCCAGCGCATGTAATACTGTCCGTTGACCGAAAGCCCGTTGTACTTCAGGCCCCAGTCGCCGGCCCACATTTTATAGGTGGCCTTTTGCACGGTAACTCCCGGGGCAAAGGCACCTGTGGCAAATGTGAGCACTCCGTCCGAGTTGTGGATCGCAACGTTCTCGGGGCTCGCTGTATCGAGATTCGAGAAGCGGTCCTCCCTCGCCCGAGTAAAGGATGTTCCGAGACGGATGCGAACCTTCTTTTCGGAGAAGTAATCGTCGTACATGTTCACTGACTTTCCCGCGGGAGCGTATGCTCCGAGCGGCTCCCACCAAGTGCTGCCGGATAGGGCCAGGTTTTCGTCGATCTTAGTCGCAGAGATGTTAAGGGTATTCAGACCATTACCGACCATTGCCACATAGTGCCAGTTGTCCGTTAGGTCACCCTTGAACTCGACGCCCTGCGTGAACGCTGGGCGAAAAAAGTTGTCTGCCATCGACCGGTCGATCGCCGCGAAATAAGGAAATGAATTCACAAGCGAGCGACTGCCCGGGACACCGAAATATCCGCCCGTGATCGTCAGCTTCTTGCTGAATTGCCAGCCGATATTCCCAGCCACTACTATCGAATTCGAGCCGGCCGAGGTCCAAACCGTAAAGCTATACTTCAACCGTTTGTCCCAGATGTAGCCGCCGAGAATAAACATCGCACGATTCACAGTGATGTCGTTTCGTCTATTGACGTCCCGCTTGACGCCAAGATGATCAGTGAAGGTCGAGTTGGACGATTGCGTGTTCAGGAATCGGACCTGGGTATTGTTGTTGAACCTCAGCAGGAAGGGGACCTTGGCATCATCGGGGGTTTGCCAAATAATGATCCCATCCTGGTAACGCCCGCCTTGCGGCTCTGCGGCGGCGACTGGTTGCCCGGGCAGTGCTGCTCCTTTGGGGTCTGTTGGTAGCGACGACGTTCCCGCCGCTCCGGCGGATGCGGTAGTTGAGCCGCTCGCGCTTACTGAGCTGTCAAGATTGTGCTCTAACTTCTGGACCAGCTCGAGCAGCGTCTTTTGCTGCTCATCCATCTTGCGAAGCTGCTCTCTGACAGCAGCATTCTCAGCCTTGACCGCCGCGATCTGTTCTTCCAGATCTGATGCTGATCCGGGCGTAGCCTGCGGAGCTGGCTTATTATCCTTTTCCGTATCGTTTGGCTTTGTCACCCGCGCCGCAACGGCGGTTTTATCGGGGTACATGGGTGAAGCCGTCGGCGACTGACCGGACACGCATATCGTGAAGAATGCCGCCGTGAACACCAGTACACCTGCGAGTTTTATGTGTGCGGTATGTATTAACATTTCTAACGCTCCGTCTTGGCTGACGAGAAAAGTCTCTCGCGGTTTGGCTGCCCCCGCTGTGTGATCACGATGGGATCACTTTCTGGCTGTGACCGTCATCTCGACATTTCCCGGTACCATCAGTCGGGCGACCGCGACTGTTGTCCGCGTCGGCCGTGGATCTTTAAAGTGGTCCGTGTATATGGCGAAATGGTTTGGAAGAGCCTCGCGGCGACTCCGCTATCGCCTTCGCAAGGAATTGAAGCTCAGACGGGTTTTTTCGTCCCCGCCTGAGCTCCCATTTCATTAGCAAAGCACGACTGACAGGGCGAGCCCAGCTTCGCTCGTCTCCTTGTACTTGCTGTTCATGTCCTTGGCGGTCTCGGCAAGGGCCTGCACGCATTCGTCAAATCCGACGCGGTGGTTATTTGCGATCTCGTTGCTTGCGATCGCGTATGCGGTCCAGGCTTTAACGGCTCCAAATGCGCATCGTTCGATACACGGCACCTGCACGAATCCGGCAACCGGATCGCAGGTTAGACCAAGGTGGTGCTCGAGAGCAGATTCAGCGGCATTCTCAACGACACGAGATTCCGCACTGTGAGCGGCCGCGACCATCCCCGCAGCCATCGATGAAGCCGAGCCGATCTCGGCCTGACAGCCGCCTTCAGCCGCTGCGAAGGTCGCATGATGCTTGATGATATAACCGACCCCTGCCGCGGTAAGAAGAGCTTCCCGAAGCTTCTCGATCGGGATCTTGCGCGCTTCCGACATCGCATATACCAGCGACGGCAGGACGCCTGCCGATCCACCCGTCGGTGCGGTGATGACCAAATGGCCGCGAGCATTTTCCTCTGACGCCGCTATCGCACAGGCTGCCAGCAGGCCCACGCCCCGATCAGCCACATTGACGTCGTCCATGGCACGCTTGTAAACGGCGGCAGCCTTGCTGTGGAGCTTGATCGGTCCGGGAAGAATGTCGGTCTCCGGCACCTGTAGGCCCGCCTTCACCGTTAGGAGCATGGCGTTTATAACCTTGTCGATGATGACGTTCATCTCGGCCTCACTTCTGCCCATAATGGACATCTCGTTAGCCAGGATCACCTGCGCGATCGACAACTTGTTGCCGTCGGCGTGGGCTCGAAGCTCCTTCATCGTCTCGAAGGGATATTTTGGTGCTTGCTTATTCGGCGGGGTATAACCTTTCCACTCAATAAAGCCGCCGCCGATGGAGTAATACTCAAGCGAGTAGATATCTTCACCGCTCGCGTCCAGCAGATGCGCGACCAGCGTGTTCTGGTGAGGGAAGGCTCCCTTTGTCGCGTCGTAAATGATGTTTTTGAGCGTGACCGGGATCTCTTTTGAGCCCACCTTTACATTGAACGACTGATCAGGATTCTGCTTGAGGCCGTCAAGGAACAGCGGGTCAACAGTGGCCGGTTCCTTACCGATCAAACCCGCAAGAGCAGCGCGTTCTGTGCCATGTCCCTTACCTGTCGCACTGAGACTCCCGAAGAGATTGACCTGCAGGGTCGTTGCCTTGGCGAGCTTCTCGGCGTCCAGCTTCGTGATACGCTGGCTGAAATCGAAGGTGGAACGCATGACGCCGATCGTGTGTGAACTGGACGGTCCCGGACCAACTTTGAACAACTCGTCAAACGTTGTCATGATGGGCCCTTTGTCCACGCGGTGCACATAGAGGCCTCTCGTTATGTTGAGCGCCGGGGGCATCGTTCTGACTGCATCGTATGTTCTGTCCGCGGCTGATAGGGTTCTACCCGTCATCAACGCGGCCGCACCGACCACGGCGCTTCGTATCAGGAAACTCCGGCGGTCTACACCAGGCGGCACATCGGCTGCGATGGCGTCGCTCGTTTTACCAAGCAGATCGCCATTGCTGCTCGCCGCTAACGTGCTTGTCGAGCTATGAGCGTCGTCAAGTATTTCTATTTCTTTTCCGGGCATTCTTTGTATCTCCTCTACTTAAGTTGAAACTAGATCATGTGGGACGTTCGATCCGATGGTGGCCATGGCTGGCGTGTCATAGTTTTAGGTCCCTCGAAAAGTTGTATTTGAAGCCAAACTGGATCCGGAAATCGTCAGCGGTAAATCCGTTGAAGAAATTCTGTCGCCGGCCCCATTGGAGCTCGCCGCCGATCGTAACCTTGTCGAGCGGGCTGTACAGCAGGTTTGCGATGCCGTACTGGCCGCGATGATAAGCATCTGCCGCCTGGGCGTTCGAGTTCTGGATGTTCACCATTGAATATCCGAATGAGCTCGTAAATTTCTTGTTCCAGGTATGGTCGAGGAACGCCGACATGCCGAAGACGGGCAAGGCGACGCCGTCCAACGGTCGCTGACCGGCGATCGCACGGGTTTTGACACCGACGTCGACGGGCGCGTCGTTCATGTAATTCTCAATGCCCTTGCCGTATGTGAACTGGAAGCGGCCGACGTTATTGGTCGAAAAATTGAACGCCGAGCTGAACGAGCCGCCAACACCGACAACGCTGCCGCTGAAATCGAACTGGTCGTTGGGGTTCGTGTCCACCCACTTGATGCTTCTGACGACGCCGGAGATCTGGATATGTCCCCAGTCGCGATCAAAGCGGACATGGCCTGTGAGATCCGGAAAGGCAAATCGCGGCTTGATGTTCGCCAGTTCGATACGGCCTGACGCCTGACCTTGATCGCCGCTTGCGCCGGGCTTTTCGAGACCGATGGTGACTGAATTCTTTCCCTTGAGCGGCATCCATCGAAACTGGACATTTCGAAACCAGACCAAACCGTTCGGGCCCCAGTACTCGAACGTGTTCGGATACGCATCGGTGTCGCCGAAAACCGTCCAATATTGGCCGGCACCAAATTTTCCCAATTCACCGTAAGCGTGACGGAGGCGAAAAGTTGTTCTGCCGGCATCTGCGCCTGTCCCGAACAGCTCGAATTCGAAGATGGTTTTTAGCTCGCCGTATTTGGTAGGCGTCGACGACCTAAAGCCCAGACGGCTCTGCCTCACGCCCATGTAGATCTTCCCGTTCGGTGCGTATTGCCCGGCAAACGTCGGCAGCTGCGTGGGTCTCACCACGTCGAACCAATCCGGATGATTTTGTTTGAACTGGTACCCCATATCGAGCATCGCGAACCCATAGACCTGGAACGTGCTCTCGTCCTCGGCACGCTTTTTAGTGGGCGCGGCCCCGGAATTTGAAGAGGTCGCGGGTGCGCCAGGGTTATATACGGCTTCGACTATCGCTGGCTGAGGGTTCTTTTTTGCCTGTTCCAATGCGTCCAGCTGTGTTTTCAGCTCGGTAACCGTCACCTCCAACTGCTGAAGCCGCTCCTTTAAGAGTTCGGCCTCGGTCTTAGGCTTTGGCTGGTCTTGTGACTGGCTTAAAACTGGATGGACCGGGATCAAGAACAGAGCGATCGCGAAAAACGAGAGACAAAACGCTCTCGTCATATCTAGCTTCTTATTCGACCTCATGGGTTGTGTTTCTCCTTCCAAAATGAATTGCTGGGCGCCGTGTTTGTGCAGGAAGCATACTGGGGCCTGCCTTTCCGCGGAACTGTCAAAACTAACAGTGTCTAAGCAGTACCACTCGAGCCCGAGCCGCCGGCCCGGCGAGTTGATACCCCAGAAAAGATAGCTTTCAGACTAGTTACGGGAGGCTCCGAG
>JBJMGO010000117.1:0-3451 GCA_045807825.1 Pyrinomonadaceae bacterium
ATAGATCACATGGCCGCTTTTCGGGACCTCCACATAAAATGACTTACCAGGAAACCCGTCCACGGTGATCGCATCGTCTCTCTTTAAGACTCCGCCGGGCCCTTTGACGGCGCCGTCGCGGACGTCATCAAGGAGCTGTTGGGTAGTCTTTGCCGCCAACACCTTTGCGGGTAGATCATAGTAGGCGATCATCCACGTTCCCCGGTTTGCGTCAGACGAGTACTGATTGATAAGCACATCGCCCGAATCTTTTTGCGGAGGGTTTACAAACGTGAAGGCTACAAAACCTGACGGTAGCGCAACAGAGAATCTACCAAGCTTCGACGAGAGATTGTTGTTTGCATCGATAACGCCGCGATCGGCGTCTTGAGCCGTCGCTTGAAGAACGGCGATCGCGAAAATCAAGATCAACAGAAAAAGCCGTTTCATCTATTCTTCTTCCCCTTCGTCAGCGGCGAGCAGGCTTGCGCTTGTGACCTTGTCGTCATCTCCAGTCCTGATCAGCGTAACGCCCTGGGCTGAGCGGCCGGTCTCGCGGATCTTATCCACGCCGAGACGAATCAGCTTTGCCTGCTGCGTGATCATCATGATCTCGCTGTCCTCCTCGATCGGGAATGACGCTACGACCTTGCCTGTCTTGTCGGTCGTCTTCATATTGATGACGCCGATACCGCCCCGTTTTGTGAGGCGATAGCTCCCGGCCTGCGTCTGCTTGCCAAAGCCGTTCTCGGAGACGGTCAGGATCTTCTCGGTTCCCTCTTTGCTAACGGCTGAGACCGAGACTACATAATCGCCGGGTCGCAAATTCACACCCCGTACTCCGCGTGCCGCACGTCCCATCGGGCGAACATCGGTCTCCATAAATTTGACGGCCATTCCGTCGTGCGTCGCGATGAAGAGCTGGCACGTGCCGTCGGTGCGAATGACGTCGAGCAGCTCGTCGCCCTCATCGATGTTGATCGCATTGATGCCGTTCGCGCGAATATTTTGATACTCGGAGAGCAGCGTCTTTTTGATAACTCCATTCCGAGTGACCATCGTGAGATAGATCTGCTCTGTGAAATCTCGTACGGCCATCGTGGCGACCATCTTTCGCTCCTGTGAGAGCTGAACGAGGTTGACGACCGCCTTGCCGCGTGCGGACGGAGCGGCCTCGGGGATCTCGTGGACCTTGATCTTAAAGACCTGCCCATCGTCCGTAAAGATCATCAACGCGTCGTGTGTAGACGCGGTGAAGAGGTGCTCGACAAAGTCCTCGTTCTTTGCTGTGGCACCGAGGCGTCCCTTTCCTCCGCGGCCCTGACGTGAATAGATAGCCGTGGGCGTTCGCTTGATATAGCCGGCCTTTGTGACGGTGATCGCGACCTCCTCGTCGGCTATCAAGTCCTCGATGTTGAATTCTGCGTCGGCGTCGACGATCACTGTTCGACGAGCATCGGCATACGCCTTTCGCACCTCTTGAAGTTCGTCGACGATCACCTGACGGAGGACGTTTTCGTTAGAGAGAATGTTTTCGAGCTCGGCGATGTACTTGATGATCTCAGCGTACTCGTCGAGGATCTTTTGACGCTCGAGAGCGGACAGCCTGCGGAGCTGTAGGTCGAGGATCGCTTGCGCCTGTATCTCTGTGAACTTAAGACTGCCGATCACCTTTTGGAGTTTCTTGACGAAAGCATCCTCGGAGTCGCCGCCCGTGATCCCGCGCCACTTTGAGACCTCGCCGATCGTCGCAAAATTCGAAGTCAGCCACGACCTCGCCTCATCCACCGAGCGAGCATTACGGATCAGGGGAATGATGTAATCGAGTGCGTCGATGGCCTTATTGAGCCCCTCTAAAATGTGAGCCCGGGCCTGAGCTTTGCGGAGGTCAAACTCCGTCCTGCGACGCACGACCTCGCGGCGAAACTCGACAAACGCCTCGAGCATCTGCTTGAGGTTGAGCACCTTTGGCTGGCCGTCGACGATCGCAATGTTGATGATGCCGAAGCTCGACTGCATCGGCGTAAGTTTGTAGAGCTTGTTGAGAACGACCTGCGGAACGGCGTCACGCTTGAGCTCGATGACGACGCGCATTCCCTCTCGGCTGGACTCGTCGCGGATCTCCGAGACGCCCTCCAGCCTGCGTTCCTGGACGAGCTCCGCGATCTTCTCGATGAGCTTCGCCTTATTGACCTGGTACGGTATCTCCGTAATGACAACGGCGTTGCGGACGCGGTCGCCGCGGCCGATCTCGTCGACCACCGCGCGTGCACGCATCTGGATGATGCCGCGGCCGGTGCGGTATGCGCTCTGGATCCCTTCGCGTCCATAGATAAAACCGGCGGTCGGAAAGTCCGGGCCGGGAACGATCTTGATCAGGTCGTCGATGCTGATCTGCGAATTTTTTAGCAAGGCAGCGGTCGCGTCGATGATCTCTCCGAGATTGTGCGGCGGGATCTTGGTCGCCATGCCGACCGCAATTCCCTCTGAGCCGTTTATGAGAAGATTCGGGATTCGCGTCGGCAGAACGAGCGGCTCGCTAAGACTGTCGTCATAGTTGGGGCCAAAGTCGACCGTCTCCTTCTCGATATCGGCGAGGACCTCATTCGTGATCCTTGCGAGACGGACCTCGGTGTAACGCATCGCGGCCGGGTTGTCGCCGTCTATCGAACCGAAATTCCCTTGGCCATCCACGAGCGGATACCGCATCGAGAAATCCTGCGCCATTCGCACGACGGTGTCGTATACCGCGGTGTCGCCGTGCGGATGGTACTTACCGATCGTGTCGCCGACGACGCGGGCCGATTTTTTGTAGGCCTTGTTATAAAAATTGCCAAGCTCGTGCATCGCCCACAGAACGCGGCGGTGAACAGGCTTGAGGCCGTCGCGTACGTCCGGGAGCGCACGGCCGATGATGACCGACATCGCATAGTCCAGATAGGACCTGCGCATCTCATCTTCGATATTGATCTGGTTACGGTCTAAGAGTGAATCCATTGTGTCTTAAAGGCCTAATTTACAGGTGAAAACCGGAGGCGTGGCGTGCCGTGTTTATGGAATATACGGCGTCTTTGTTATTTCCTTATTTTACAGGCCTAAAGGGCCTACCGCAACTCTGACAAAGCCTGTCAGACACCTCATTACTCCTGGTCCAACACGTGCAGATCGCCTAAATTATGGCTCCGGAACTAAACACCGTTCGCTCGCCGCAGCGAGGCCCTTCCAAACCTCCGATCGATAACGAAAATCGGCGGATACAGCGAATATCGCTACCTCTCCCTGTGAGGGTCGAGGCTCGTGTCGAGAAAGATGTCTCGTGGTACGAGATCACACGTCTGAGCGATGTCTCGGCGTTCGGCTGCGGGTTCGTTTTAAAACGGCCTCTGAAGCGTGGCCGCCTGGCTCTGCTGACGATCCCAATGCCGCGGCAGCTGCGGAATTTCGATCACGGTGAGCCTCAATATCGCGTCTG
>JBJMGO010000118.1:0-6183 GCA_045807825.1 Pyrinomonadaceae bacterium
TGTGCGCGGGCCTTTGGGTTCGCATGCAATTGTAGCCGGACAGCATTACGTTACCGGCAATGATGTTTTAGGAGGATCGTTACGAAAGATGTCTAAGAGTACAGGCAAGGTAAAGTGGTTCAACAACGCAAAGGGCTACGGATTTATCGAGAAAGCGGGCGAGCAGGACATATTCGTCCACTATTCGGCCATATCGGGCGACGGCTACAGGACCTTGATCCAGGGCGATGAAGTCGAGTTTGAGGTAACTAACGGTCCGAAGGGGCCGCAGGCGGAGAATGTGAGCAAGGCTGTCGGCTGACGCTTGCCTCAAATGAGATCAAGTAAAAGCGGCTCCCAATAGTGGGAGCCGCTTTTCGTTTTTAGATCTCCTCGCCTTTGGCCTTTAGCGTGCGACGCCACAATTCGCGATACGAGGTGAATCGAGAGACCAGCGCGTTAAAGTGGTAACGCTGTGCGTAACTAAGGCTGCGGTTGTCGGCAATGCGTTTGACGTTTGCCTCCAGACGGGCACGGGCCTCAAGCGGCGGACGCTTTGCACCGCCGTTGAAGTAAATGTCGAAGTCGATCTTGAGCTTACGGACGTCTTCCTCAAGGCGCACAAGTTGCTGGTCCAAGTCTGCGGCCTCGTCCTGCTTGCTTTGCAGGTTTCGGTACAATTTGTTTCCGATAAATGCCATTATGTTTAGCGGGCTGCGGTGGGTGAAATGAGGCGGAGGGTACTAGCCCTCTCATTATAACAAATCGATAACGCACGGCCCGTTCCAATTTTATGAGCAATGCCAACGCCGCCGAGCGGAAGGAGATCCTCCAGAACTTGCCGTCTGTCGATGAGGTGCTTCGCACGGAGGCGGGGCAGCGGTATGCAGAGAGCGAAGGTCCCGCAGCGGCGACTGCCAACGCGCGAGCCGCGCTCGATGATCTGAGGAGGCGGTTCGGCAGATCGTCGGATCAGCACGTGAAGAGGGAGGATCTGTTATCAGCTGTCGAGGCCGATCTAGCGAGGCGTCTAATACATGAGCAAGCCTCCGGTCTTAGACGCATCATCAATGCCACCGGCGTCGTGATCCATACAAATCTCGGACGAGCCCCACTTTCGGAAGATGCGAAGGCGGCCATCTTGCAAGCCGGGGACAACTGCACACTCGAATACGATCTCGAGACCGGGAAGCGCGGACGTCGGGGCGGCCGCGTTGAGCGGCTGGTCGCAGAGCTGACCGGAGCTGAGGACGCGGCTGTAGTGAACAACGGCGCTGCCGCGGCGTTCCTCGTGTTGACGGCGCTCGTCTCCGGCGGCGAGGTGGTGATATCGCGCGGGGAGCTTGTAGAGATCGGCAGCGATTTTCGTATCCCAGACGTTCTGGAGACATCAGGTGCGGTCTTAAGGGAGATCGGTACCACCAATCGCACCAAGCTGGCCGATTACGCGCGAGCGATCACTGCGGAGACGCGGATGATCCTCCGCGTGCATCCTTCAAATTTTAGGATCGTTGGATTCACGGCGTCACCTTCTCGTAAGGAGCTTGTGACTTTGGCAAAAGAGAGCGGGGTGGTCTTTTACGAGGACCTGGGCTCTGGCGCGCTCGTGGACCTGAGCCAAGTGGGCTTGACTGACGAGCCGATGATCGCCGACGCAGTAGCGGCGGGAGTGCACTTGGTTTCGTTCAGCGGAGATAAGCTGCTTGGTGGTCCGCAGGCGGGAATCGTGGTCGGACGCAAGGAGTTGGTCGATAAGATCCGCAAGCACCCGCTCTATCGCGTTCTAAGGCTCGACAAGCTCGCGTATGCAGGTCTCGAGGCGACGCTTCAGTCGTACCGTCGCGGCGAGATGTTTGAAACGGTCCCAGTCCTGCGGCAGCTCGCTGCATCGGCTCAGGAGATCCGCTCACGGGCGGAGAAGCTGGTCGACGCTCTCTATGATCTGACGTCTGTCAATCTCGAGATCATCGACGGCACGTCGGCCGTTGGAGGCGGTGCCGCACCGGCGACGGCGATCGCTACATACCTGATCGGGTTGTCGAACGAAAAGTTATCCGCGAACGAGATGGAATCTCGGCTTCGAATGTCGAACGTTCCGCTGATAGCTCGGATTGAGAATGATCAAGTCGTGCTCGATCTGCGGACGGTCCTGCCCGAGGACGAGGAGCTCTTGCAGCAGGCGATACGACAACTCGACGCCTAGCCGTTCCGCTGTAAAAAATCACGCATAAAGTCGACGAGCACGTCAACTCCCTCACGTGGAAACGCGTTGTAGATCGACGCGCGTATTCCGCCCAGGCTGCGGTGGCCTTTGAGCCCGCTCATCCCTGCAGAGGCTGCTGCTGCCGCAAATTTCTCATCCAGTTCGGTGCTCGGGAGCTTGAAGGTGACATTCATCAGTGAACGCGATCCTGGCGAGGCGTGGCCGGTGTAAAAGCCGTCGCTTGAGTCGATCGCATCATACAGGATGCGAGCCTTGTCTTGGTTACGCCGCTCCATTGCCTCGACACCACCCTGTTCGCGGAGCCAGTCGCAGACGAGCCCAACAATGTAGATGCCCCAAGTGTTTGGAGTGTTGAGCATCGAGCCTGCTGCGGCAATTGCGCGATAGTCCAGGGTCGAGGGCAGCCCATTAGGAACTCGGCCGAGCATCTGATCGCTGACGATCACGACACAGATACCACTCGGGCCGATATTCTTTTGAGCACCGGCGTAGATGAGATCGTAGCGGGTCACGTCAATAGGCTTCGATAGAATGTTTGATGATGCGTCGCAAAGGGTTGGTATCCCAACCGTCTGGATCTCGAACTTGAATTCAACACCTTCGATAGTTTCATTTGACGTGTAGTGGACGTAGGCCGAGTCACTAGTGAATTTCAACTCATCCTGATCTGGAGTGGAGCGGAAACCGTTTGGCTCATCGGACCAAATGACCTCGATGTGCCCAGCCTTCTCAGCCTCTGAAATCGCCTTTTTACCCCAAGTTCCAGTCAGGATGTAGTCTGCGGATGCGGTCGGCGGCAGGAAGTTCATCGGGAGCATTGAGAACTGCAGGCTGGCACCGCCCTGTAGAAAGAGAGTTCTGTAGTTCTCCGGCACGCGAAGTAGCTCGCGAAGTCCCGTTTCCGCCCTCTCAAGGACGCGAGCAAATTCCTTTGAGCGATGGCTGATCTCCATGACACTCATTCCGATGCCGCCTAGCGAAAGCATCTCGTCCCGCGCGCGCTCAAGCACTTGTCTTGGGAGCATCGCGGGCCCGGCACTAAAGTTGTAGATCGTCTCCGGCATCAAAAAAGGATACGGTACCACAGCGTCGCCGCGCGACTTCAGAGCAGCACCAAAAGTGCGGTAGAATTGGACGAATATATCGAACGCGGCGGCCTTTCGGCTGCATCTCATATAGCCGGGAGACCGGTTCGGTCTTTTCAATCCATCGGAGGATCAAATGTTTCGTAAAGCAGTTATTTCTGTGTTATTCGCCCCGGTTTTGGTGGCAGCAGGCAGTGTTGCCGCGATGGCCCAGCTCGCGCCCCTCTCCGGCCGTGTTGTCATGGACGGCGCAGATGGCAAGAAGGTCGGCGTACCGGGAGCCCTCGTCGAGGTCTATAGAACCGATATCAAAGCCACGATGCCGTCGGCAAAGACCGACAAGAACGGCAACTTTGCGTTCGCAGGGCTGCCTTTCGTTGGCGTCTATATTCTGTCTGTCAGCGGTCCCAGTATCGAGCCGCACGTTTTTCCAAACGTAAAGTCGAATAACGACTCGCTCACCTTAACTGTCGGGGCGGGGAATGGCGAAAAATTTACCGAGGAGCAGGCACGTTCGGGAGCGGCCCTGTCATCGTCGGGCGGTACAGCCGAGCTCACGGCCGAGCAGAAAAAGGCACAGGCCGACTACGCAGCCAAACGAAAGGAAGCCGAGGCCAAGAATGAGAAGATCAAGAATGCCACTCAGGTGATCCAGGCGTCATTCACGGCTGGGAATGAGGCTCTTAAAACGAACAATTACGATGTCGCTATTCAGAAGTACGATGAGGGCATTGCTGCTGATCCTGAGTTCATCGGGAGCGTACCGGCTCTAAGTAACAATCGAGGCATCGCATATAAGCAGAAGGCACTCGATGAGAGAAATAAGGCCATCAAGGAGACGGATGTAACCGCAAAGGCGGACGGCCTCGCGCGTGCACGTAAGGACCTTGACGAGGCGATCACCAGCTTCATGAGATCGTGGAACATGCTCAAGGGAGCCGGACCCACGGACGAGTTTCCCAAGGCGAATAACGACGCGTCAAAGTCCGGAGCGTTGATGGGAGCGCGGGACACCCTTTCTTTGGCGGCGAGGATGGAGCTCGTCGATCAGCCGATGATGGATGCGGCGAAGATCCTGATCCCGCAATATGTTGCATCGGAGAGTGACGCCGCAAAGAAGGCCGACGCTCAGCTGATCATAGCCGACCTCTACCGGGTTAACGGCGATTACGCTGCCGCCGTCGATGCTTACAAAAAGGTGCTTGAGACGGCTCCCGAGAATCCGGATGCCCTCGTCGGTGCAGGGCTGTGCCTCTTCGCGATGGGTGCGGTCAACAACAATGACAAGGCCATGTACCAGGAGGGAGCGAATTACCTCCAGAAGTATGTGTCGGTCGCGCCCGATGGGCACAAGTACAAAGCTGACGCGCAGGCGATCCTCGAGCAGCTCAAGAATGAGCAGAAGGTCACTCCTCAGAAGCTGCCGACGACCACGACGCGTAAACGGGGCTAGTTTTTGTTCACGGACTTTTCTTTCAGGGCCTGCTAAGATGCAGGCCCTATTTTATGGAGATAACCGTAAAGCCATTTGAGAGAAGCGATGTCGAGGCGGTGCTCGGGCTGCTGCATGAATTTGCGGAATACGAGAACTTAATCGAGTTCCTTGAGGTGACCACCCACAGGATCGAGACTGCCTTCTTTGCCGACGGGAGCGTTGTTGAGGGTTTGATCGCGAGAGCGGACGGCGAGGCTATTGGGTACGCGTTCTTCTATCCAAATTTTGCCAGCTTTCGCGGGCAGCGGGGATTTTATCTTGAGGACATCTACATACGCGAAAGTTACCGCGGCAAGGGTGTGGGCGAGCAGATGCTGCGGGAGCTGGCGAGACTCGCAGCGAGCCGCGGATATGAGCGAATCGACTTTGTTGTGCTGGACTGGAATAAGTCAGCGATAGGGTTTTCCAAGAAGCTAGGTGCAGAGATGGACCACTCGGAGCGGCATTTTAAGTTTACTGACGCGGCATTTCAGGAACTGGCGGAATAATTTCTGTCACAAAGCAGGACCTATCGGTGTTTTTGGGTCATAAGGCAGGTAAAGACCAGTCTGTAGATCCAAAACATGCGGAGGCCCTTTTCATGCGTAGAGCTCTTTTTGCGGTAGCGGCGGCGGCGTCATGCTTTCTTTTTATAATCATAGTTATCGGTTCGCTGACGATAGTCGCTCAGTCAACGATCACCGGTGAATGGCACGCGGACGCGCGGCCGGATCGCGGTGAGAAAGATACGGGCAAGCGCGATAAGCCATGGAAACAGGACACCGCAGGGAAGATCAATGTTCAATTCGAGCGCTGGTCAGGTAAGAATAACCACAATTCAATAGGCGAGAACTACTCGCTCGCAGAAGTCGGTCTTACCGAGCAGCAGGTGCAAAACGGGAAGGTTGCATTTCGACTCACCCGAGAGGCCGGAACGGTTGACGCTCAGGGTTCGTTTGTCGACTCACGTGGCTCCGGTACATTCACCTTTACGCCAAATATGGCCTTTGTCTCAGCGATGAAGTCCCGCGGCTTTGACTTTGAACGCTCGGACCGCAGCGTCAAGTTTGACTCCGATGACCATGACAGCTCGACCATCGAGGAACGGCTATTGTCAGCCGCGCTGCTCAATGTCACGACTGCACTCGCCGACGATCTCAATTCCGCAAATTTTGGCAAACTCGATACCGATGACCTTTTCAAGGCCGCTATCTTTCACGTAAACAGCAAGTTCATGGTTGAGATGAAGAACACCGGTTTTCCAAATCTCACGTTCGATGACCTCGTGAAGGCGCGGATCTTCAACATTGACGCCGATTATGTGCGTCAGGTACATGACATGGGTCTTGGGATCACGAATTTTGAGGGGCTGGTGAAGTACAGGATCTTTAAGGTCACGCCCGACTATCTCAACGAATTAA